>CAISYQ010000544.1 GCA_903889735.1 uncultured Methylibium sp. | reverse complement strand
GCAGGTTGTGACCGCGTGCGTTGGTGATGCGCAGCGCCGAGATCGCGCCGCGCGCTGCCCAGGCGCGCTGGCCGGGCGTGGGCTCGGGCGCGGCCTTGCGCGTCGGTCGGCCGGCGGCAGGGGCCTCGACCGACACCGGTACCTCGTCGCGCGCCGGGCGCCAGGGTGTGCGCCGCTTCGGCAGGCCGATGCGCAGCGCCCGCCCGAGGTACTGGCCGGTCAGTGATTCGGGCGCGGCGATCAGGTCCTCGACCGTGCCCTGCGCGATGACCCGCCCGCCGTGGATGCCGGCGCCGGGGCCGAGGTCGACCACATGGTCAGCGGCGCGGATCATGTCCTCGTCGTGCTCCACCACCAGCACGCTGTTGCCGAGGTCACGCAGGTGACGCAGGGTGCCGATCAGACGCTCGTTGTCGCGCTGGTGCAGGCCGATGCTGGGCTCGTCGAGCACGTACATCACGCCGGTCAGGCCCGAGCCGATCTGGCTCGCCAGGCGGATGCGCTGGGCCTCGCCGCCGCTCAGGGTGTCGGCGCTGCGGTCCAGGCTCAGGTAGTTGAGGCCGACGTCGTTGAGGAACTTGAGCCGCGAGGAGATCTCGCGCACCACCTTGCCGGCGATCTCGGCCTTGGCGCCCTTGAGCGTGAGCGTCTCGAAGATCGCATGGGCATCGCGCAGCGTGGCGTGGGCGATCTCGTAGATGGGGCGCGTGTGGCCGGTGACAGCGTCCACCAGCATCACGTGACGCGCCTCGCGGCGCAGCCGCATGCCCTGGCAGGCGGGGCAGGGCTTGGGGGCCTGGTAGCGCAGCAGCTCCTCGCGGACCGCGAGCGAGTCGGTCTCGCGCAGCCGCCGCTCGAAGCTCGGGATGATCCCCTCGAAGGGGTGGGCGCGCTTGACGCTGCGCTTGCGGCCGGCCTTGCCCTCGGCCTCGTAGGTGAAGGCGATCTCGGTCCCGCCCGAGCCGTGCAGCACCACCTGGCGGTGCTCGGGCGTCAGCTGCTCGAAGGGCGTGTCGAGGTCGAAGCCGTAGTGCGCCGCCACGCTCTCCAGCACCGCGTGGGTGGTGGCGTTGCGCCGGTCCCAGCCCTTGATCGCACCGCTGGCCAGGCTCAGTGTCGGGAAGCCCACCACGCGCTGCGGGTCGAACACGGTCACTTCGCCGAGACCGTCGCAGCCGGGGCAGGCGCCGACCGGCGAGTTGAAGGAGAAGAGTCGCGGCTCCATCTCGGAGAGCGAGTAGCTGCAGCTCGGGCAGGCGAAGCGGGCCGAGAACAGGTGCTCGCGCGGCGGCAGCGGCTGGCCGGCGGCATCCGCGCCGGGTGACTCCATCTCGCAGGCGATGGCGCGGCCGTCGGCGAAGCGCAGCGCCGCCTCGAAGCTCTCGGCCAGGCGCTGCGACATCTCGGGGCGCACCTTGAGCCGGTCGATCACGACGTCGATGTCGTGCTTCTCGTTCTTGGCCAGCGCCGGCAGGTCGGCCGCCTCGCAGACGGCGCCGGGCTTGCCGTTGGAGCCCACCCGAAACCGCACATAGCCGCGCGCCTGCATGTCCTCGAACAGCTCGGCGTGCTCGCCCTTGCGCTCGCGCAGCACCGGGGCCAGGATCATCAGCCGGGTGTCCTCGGGCAGGGCCAGCACCGCGTCGACCATCTGGCTCACGCTCTGCGCCGCCAGCGGCAGGCCGTGGTCGGGGCAGAAGGGCGTGCCGGCGCGGGCGTAGAGCAGGCGCAGGTAGTCGTGGATCTCGGTGACCGTGCCGACGGTGGAGCGCGGGTTGTGCGAGGTCGCCTTCTGCTCGATGCTGATGGCGGGCGACAGGCCCTCGATCACGTCGACATCGGGCTTGTCCATCAGCTGCAGGAACTGCCGCGCATAGGCCGACAGGCTCTCCACGTAGCGCCGCTGGCCCTCGGCGTAGAGCGTGTCGAAGGCCAGGCTCGACTTGCCCGAGCCGCTCAGGCCCGTGATCACCACCAGTTGGTGGCGCGGGATGTCGAGGTCGATGTTCTTCAGGTTGTGCGTGCGGGCCCCGCGGATGCGGATCGCAGCCGCGATCTCTTGATTCCGGATGCGGATGGCCGCGGCGTTCTCCTGGCTGCGCAGGCGCGCCGCCGCAGCGCGGCCCTCGGGCGAAACGTTCTGAGCAGCGTCGGGCAGGGGATTGGGCGTGTGGGGCATGGCATCGGCGGGCAACCGACCATTATGCGGGCCGGCCCTGCCCGGGCCCGGGGCTCAGAGCCAGAGCACGCGCAGGATCTCGTGCCCGTAGGCCTCGAGCTTCTTGCTGCCGACGCCGCCGATCTCGCCGAGCGCGGCCAGCGAGTCCGGCGCGCAGCGCGCCATCTCGGCCAGCGTCGCGTTGGAGAACACGATGTAGCTGGGCAGGTTGTGCTCGCGGGCGACCTCGCTGCGCCAGGCGCGCAGCGCCTCGAAGCGGGCCTGCGCGGCGGCGTCCAGGTCGGCCGGGGCGGCGGACTTGCCCCCGCCAGACCCCCCCGCGGCGCGGGACACCCGGCCGCTGCGCGCCTTGGGGGCGGGCTCGGCCGGCACACGCAGCATCAGCGGCACGCCGCCGCGCAGCACGGCGCGCGCGCTGTCGGTCAGCACCAGGGTGTTGTATTCGCCCTCGCTCACCACATGGCCCAGCGCCACCAGCTGGCGCAGCACGCTGCGCCACTGCCCCTCAGGCAGGTCCGCGCCCAGGCCAAAGGTCGAGAGCTGGTCGTGACCGTACTGCGCGACCTTGTCGGTGGCCTTGCCGCGCAGCACGTCGATCAGGTGCCCGGCCCCGAAGGCGCGCGGTCCGCGGCCATGCTGGCCGAAGCGGTAGATGCAGGAGAGCAGTTTGCGCGCCGCCTCGGTGGCGTCCCAGACGGCGGGCGGCTCCAGGCAGTTGTCGCAGTTCATGCAGCGATACCGGAGCCCGGGCGGTGCCTCGCCTTCACTTTCGCCTTCATCTTGCCCATCCTGGGGCGGCCCGGCGACGGGCAGGCGGTCCTCGCCGAAATAGGCCAACAGCCGCACCCGCCGGCAGTCATGCGCCTCGGCCAGGGCCAGCAGCGCGTCGAGCTTGCCGCGCTGCAGCCGCTTGAACTCGTCGCCGGCCTCGCCCTCGTCGATCATGCGGCGCTGGTTCACCACGTCGGCCAGGCCATAGGCCATCCAGGCGTCGGCGGGCTCGCCGTCGCGGCCGGCGCGACCGGTCTCCTGGTAATAGCCCTCGATGTTCTTGGGCAGGTCCAGGTGGGCCACGAAGCGCACGTCGGGCTTGTCGATGCCCATGCCGAAGGCGATGGTCGCCACCATCACCACGCCGTCCTCGCGCAGGAAGCGGTCCTGGTGCTTCTGGCGCAGCGCGGCGTCCAGGCCGGCGTGGTAGGGCAGCGCGGTGAGGCCCTCGCCAGCCAGCCAGGTGGCGGTCTCGTCGACCTTGCGGCGGGTCTGGCAGTAGACGATGCCGGCCTCGCCGTCGTGCTCGCCCTCGATGAAGCGCAGCAGCTGCTTGCGCGGGTCGTCCTTCTCCACCACCCGGTAGCGGATGTTGGGCCGGTCGAAGCTGCTGACGAAGAGGCGCGCGTCTTCCAGCGCGAGCCGCTCGACGATGTCCGCCCGCGTGTGCGTGTCGGCGGTGGCGGTCAGCGCCAGCCGCGGCACGCCGGGGTAGCGCTCGTGCAGCACCGACAGCGCCAGGTAGTCTTCGCGGAAATCATGGCCCCATTGGCTGACGCAATGCGCCTCGTCGATCGCGAAGAGGCTGAGCAGCCCGCGCTCATGCAGCGAGTCCAGCTGCGCCAGCATGCGCGGCGTGGTCAGCCGCTCGGGTGCGGCATAGAGCAGCACCAGGCGCCCACTCATCAGCTCGCGCTCGATGCGCTGAACCGCGTCGAAGTCCAGGGTCGAGTTGAGGAAGGCGGCGTGCACGCCGGCCTCCTCCAGCGCGCCGACCTGGTCGTGCATCAGCGCGATCAGCGGGCTCACGACGATGGCCACACCCTGCCCGGCGCGGTGGCGCACGATGGCGGGGATCTGGTAGCACAGGCTCTTGCCGCCGCCGGTGGGCATCAGCACCAGCGCGTCGCCGCCGGCCACCGCATGCCCCACGATCTCGGCCTGCGCGCCGCGGAAGGCGCCGTAGCCGAAGACCTCGCTGAGCACCTGCCGGGCTGCGGCGCCCGGCCCGGTGGCGAGTGCATCGGCGCGGTCATCGATACCGGCGTCGGCACCCCCGGCGGTGGATCTCGGGGCGGTCGGGGCGTCGGTCATGGGGACGGGGAAGGGGGAGGGGCGGCAGGGGGGAGGATGGTAGGCGAGCGGGCCGCCGGCGCACCCCCGCCACGCTCGGCCGCACCCCCGCCCGCACTCCCTCCGTCACTCCCCCGCCTGGGGGGGCCGACCCCCCCGCCGG
>CAISYQ010000543.1 GCA_903889735.1 uncultured Methylibium sp. | reverse complement strand
TGCGGCGGCGAGCCGGCTTGCGCCGAAGCCTGCCCGACCGGCGCGATCACCTTCGTCGATGCCAACTGGACCGGCTTGGACAAGATGCAGGCCTGGGCTGAGAAGCTCGGCAATCAAAACTCGGCCGCTTGAGGAGAACCACATGTCTTGGGCTGGAAAAATTCTTCGCGTCAACCTGACGAACGGCTCGGTCACCTCCGAGCCCCTGAACATGGACTGGGCCCGTGCCTACCTGGGCTCCCGCGGCCTGGCATCCAAGTACCTGACGGAAGAGATCGACCCCAAGGTCGATCCGCTGGCGGCAGGCAACAAGATCATCTGGGCCACCGGCCCGCTGACCGGCACCATGGCCTCCACCGGCGGTCGCTACACCGTCGTGACCAAGGGCCCCCTGACCGGCGCCATCGCCTGCTCCAACTCCGGCGGCTACTGGGGTGCCGAGCTCAAGTTCGCCGGCTGGGACATGGTGATCTTTGAGGGCCGGTCCGACAAGCCCGTCTACCTCTCGATCGAGGATGACAAGGTCGAACTGCGCGACGCCTCGCACCTCTGGGGCAAGACCGTCTGGCAGACCGAGGAAATCATCAAGAAACAGCACCAGGATCCGCTGACGCGCGTCTGCAGCATCGGTGGTGCCGGTGAGAACGGCGTCCTCTACGCCGCGGTGGTGAACGACCTGCACCGTGCCGCCGGTCGCTCGGGCGTGGGCGCCGTCATGGGCTCCAAGAACCTCAAGGCGATCGCCGTGCGCGGCACCAAGGGCGTGGGCAACATCGCCAACCCCAAGGAGTTCATGAAGGTCACCTTCGAGAAGAAGAAGATCCTCGCCGACAACGCCGTCACTGGCCAGGGTCTGCCGACCTACGGCACCCAGGTGCTGATGAACGTCATCAACGAGATCGGTGCCTCGCCCACTCGAAACCACCGCGATGTTCAGTTCGAGGGCGCCAAAGATATCTCCGCCGAGGCGATGGCCACGCCGCGCAAGACCGACGGTAAGAAGCCGCTGGTGACCAACCAGGCCTGCTTCGGCTGCACCATCGCCTGCGGCCGCATCCAGAAGATCGATCCTGGTCACTTCTCGGTGGAAAACAAACCCCAGTACTGGGGTGCCTCCGGCGGCCTCGAGTACGAGGCGGCCTGGGCCCTGGGCAACGCCAACGGCGTGAACGATCTCGACGCGCTCCAGTACGTCAACGTGCTCTGCAACGAGCACGGCATGGACCCGATCTCCTTCGGCGCCACCATCGGCGCAGTGATGGAGCTCTACGAGATGGGCGTGATCACCAAGGAGCACCTCGGCATGGAGGCGCCCTTCGGTTCCGCCCGGGCGTTGGTGCACTTGGCCGAGATCACCGCCAAGGGCGAGGGCTTCGGCAAGGAGATCGGCATGGGCTCGGCCCGTCTCACCGCCAAGTTCGGGCACCCGGATCTGTCGATGAGCGTCAAGGGCCAGGAATTCCCGGCCTACGACAGCCGCGGCATCCAGGGCATGGGCCTGGCTTATGCCACCTCCAACCGCGGTGCCTGCCACCTGCGTGGCTACACCGTGGCCTCCGAGGTGCTGGGCGTGCCGGTCAAGACCGATCCGCTGGTGACCGAGGGCAAGCCCGAACTCGTCATGGCCTTCCAGGACGCCACAGCCGCCTTCGATTCCGCTGGCATCTGCATCTTCACCAGCTTTGCCTGGGGCCTGGCGGACGTCCAGCCGCAGGTGGCGGCGGCTTGCGGCGAGGAGTTCACGCTCGAGAAGCTCAATGAGATCGGCGAGCGCGTCTGGAACATGGAGCGAGACTTCAACAACCGCGCCGGCTTCACCGCCAAGGACGACACGCTTCCCAAGCGCCTGCTGACCGAGCCGGCCAAGACCGGCCCGGCCAAGGGCATGGTCAACCGCCTGCCTGAGATGCTGCCGCACTACTACGAAGTGCGCGGCTGGAACGCCGACGGCACGCTCAAGCCGGAGACGCGCCAGCGCCTCGGCCTCTGAGCTGATTCGTTCCCTTGAGGGGCAGGGCGGTCCGAGGCAACTTGTACCGCCCTTCTCTTTGGTGCCTTCCCTTGGGTGCTGCCTCTCTTTGGTGAATTCATTGTTGCGGATTCATTTGTGAATTCGAGTTCCGAAGGAACCCACCCATGCGACACCTGATCCTCGGCGCCGGCCCGGCCGGCATCATTGCGGCCGAAACGATCCGCAAGCACGCCCCCTACGACAGCATCACCGTCGTCGGTGACGAGCCCGAGCCGCCCTATTCGCGCATGGCGATTCCCTACCTGCTGGTGGGCAACGTCGAGGAAAACGGCACCTACCTGCGCCGCGATCCGGACCAGTTCCGCAAGCTCAACATCACCGTGCTGCGCCAGCGCGCCGTGAGCGTGGATGCGGCGCGCCGCACCGCCACGCTCGACAACGGCAACATCCTCGGCTTCGAGACCCTGCTGATCGCCACCGGCTCCAACCCCGTGCGCCCGCCCATCCCCGGCATGGACCTGCCGGGCGTCCAGCCCTGTTGGACGCTGGAGAACGCCCGCCACATCCAGGAACTGGCCCGCCCGGGTGCCAAGGTCCTGCAGATGGGCGCGGGCTTCATCGGCTGCATCATCATGGAGGCGCTGGCCGCGCGCGGCGTTGAGCTCACCGTGGTGGAGATGGGCGATCGCATGGTGCCCCGCATGATGGGGCCGACTGCCGGCAACATGATCAAGCGCTGGTGTGAGAAGAAGGGTGTGCGCGTCTTCACCGGCACGCGTGTCGAGGCGATCGAGGCGATGGCTCCCGCAACGGTGGCCCCGGCGGCGGATGCGCCGGCCTCTTCTGGCGGGCTGCTCGCCAAGGTCGCCAGCCTGCTGGGCTTCGGCGAAGGTTCCCCCGCCCCGGCCCCGGTTGCGGCGGCAAGTGCACCGGCCCACGCCATGCGTGTGCGCCTGTCCAACGGCCAGACGCTCGACGCCGACCTCGTGATCAGCGCCACCGGCGTCAAGCCCAACGTTGCCTTCCTGAAGGATTCCGGTATCGAGTGCGGGCAGGGCGTGCTTGCCGATGAGCGCCTGCAGACCAACGTGCCGGGCATCTTTGCGGCAGGCGACTGCGCAGAGGCGTTCGATCTGGCCACCCGCGAGCGGGTCATCAGCGCGATCCAGCCCAATGCCGCGGATCAGGCCTATGTGGCCGCGATGAACATGTTGGGCCGCGGTGCCGTGCTCAAACGGGTGCCGCAGATCAACGTGCTGGACACGCTGGGCCTCATCTCGGCCAGTTTCGGCGCCTGGGAGGGGGTGCCCGGTGGCCAGCAGGCCGAGCTGACCGACGAGTCGGGCTTCAAGCACCTCAGCCTGCAATTCGACGGTGAGCGCCTGGTCGGCTGCAACAGCATCGGCTGGACCGAGCATGTGGGCGTGATGCGCGGTCTCGTCGAGGGGCGCGTGCGTCTGGGTGAGTGGCGCGAGACGCTGATCGCCGACCCGACCAAGCTGGCCGAGGCCTACATCGCCCAGGGCCAGTCCCAGGCGCAATGGGCCCAGACGGCGGCGCGGGCCCGGTGATCGTGGCGTCCAAAACCGTGGCCGAGCCGGCTGCAGGGGGCCGGGTGAAGATCGGCTTCAAGCTCTACGCCTCGCTCACCGACTACCTGCCGGCCCAGGCCCGCGCCAGCAATCGCGTGGAGCTGGAGGTGGCGCCGGACGCCACCATCGCCGATGTGATCGCGCCCTATGGCCTGCCGATGAAGCTGGTGCACTTGGTGCTGGTCAACGGCCGCTACATCGCGCCGGCCGACCGCGCCACCCGCACCTTCGAAGAGGGCGATGTGCTGGCCATCTGGCCGCCGATTGCCGGCGGCTGAATGCAGGCGGACTATCCCGCAGTCTTTGAGAGGGACACCGCGGGCACCGAGGCCGAGTGGCTTCAGCGCCTGCCCGGTGCCTGTGGGGAGCACCCGCTGACACTCGGTGAGCGCTCGGCCCGCGTGACCATCGGCACGGGCGGCCTGAGTCTTGATTGGGTGGTGCTGGCGCCGCGCCAGATCGCGCTCCTGAGGATGGCCAGGATGGCCGTGAGCTTCCGCTTCGAGGGTGTGGACGACGGCTCCCGCCGGCGCTTCATGCGCTACTTCGACCTCTACATGCAGCGAGGTGGCGGTTGATCAGCGGCTCAGTTGCCCCGGCGGTCGCTCGCATGCCCAACCGCTGTGCGCGGTGTTTCTGCATCTGACCGCTCCCGCCGGTTGGCGCACCTGCCGCGGCGGATGGCTCCAGCATCGATAATTCGCGCATGGCTGAATCCCGCCCTGACCTCGCCGGCAAGCGCCTCGTCCTGGGGCTGTCCGGCGGCATCGCTTGCTACAAATCGGCCGAATTGCTGAGATTGCTGGTCAAGGCCGGCGCCAGCGTGCGGGTGGTGATGACTGAATCGGCCCAGCGCTTCATCACCCCGGTCACGATGCAGGCCTTGTCGGGCCAGCCGGTCACCTGCGATACCTGGGACGCGGCCGAGCCCAACGGGATGGCCCACATCAACCTGACGCGTGAGGCCGACGCCGTGCTCATCGCGCCGGCCAGCGCCGACCTGATGGCCCGCCTCGCGCAGGGCCGCGCCGACGACCTCCTGAGCCTGCTGTGCTTGGCCCGGCCCATCGACCGCTGCCCGCTGCTGTTGGCCCCGGACATGAACTGCGAGATGTGGGCCCACCCGGCCACGCAGCGCAACGCCGCCCAGCTGCGCGCCGACGGCTGCCTGCTGCTCGGCCCGGACCATGGCGAGCAGGCCTGCGGCGAGTTCGGCGATGGCCGCATGCTCGAGCCCGAGGCCCTGCTCGAGGACCTCGTTGCAGCGCTCTCGCCCAAACCCCTGGCTGGCGAGCGCGTGCTGATCACCGCCGGCCCGACCTTCGAGGCCATCGATCCTGTGCGCGGCCTCACCAACCGCTCCAGTGGCAAGATGGGTTTCGCGCTGGCGCGGGCGGCCCGCGAAGCCGGCGCCGAGGTCACCCTGGTCGCCGGGCCGGTGCACCTCCCCACCCCGCGCGGCGTGAGGCGCATCGATGTCCAGAGCGCCGAGCAGATGTACGCTGCCGTGCTGCCTCTGGCCGCTGCGCACCGTGTCTTCGTCGCCACCGCCGCGGTGGCCGACTGGCGTCCGGCTGCCCTGGCCGACCACAAGATCAAGAAAAGCGGCGAGCAGCCGTCCGCGCTCGCCCTGACCGAGAACCCCGACATCCTGGCCGCCGTGGCCGCGTTACCCCAGCCGCCGTATTGCGTGGGTTTCGCCGCCGAGACGCAGAACCTTGCGGCGCACGCCCGCGAGAAGCTCCGGCGCAAGAAGCTGCCGCTGGTGGTGGGCAACCTCGGCCCGGCCACCTTCGGGCGCGACGACAACGCCCTGCTGCTCGTCGATGCTGCGGGCGAGCAGTCGCTGCCGGCGGGCGGTGGCCGGGCTGACAAGCTCACCCTGGCCCGTCAGCTCGTGGCCGAGATCGCCCGGCGGCTGGCAACCGCGGCGGCCTGAGAGGCCGCCGGGCCGTCCATACCGCCCGCCCGGCGCGCCGCAACACCTCACAAACACCTACCGTTTGAGCCGCACGGGTTTGCATCCGGCCCGGCGGCGCTCGGGGACCGGCCTGGGCATCGCGCAGCATCTTTTCCTTCACTCGCACCGCCGACCCGATGACCACGATCGACCTCAAGCTGCTCGACACCCGCCTCGCGGACCAGATCCCCGCTTACGCCACGCCGGGCAGCGCCGGGCTGGACCTGCGGGCCTGCATCGACGCCCCGTTGGTGCTCGAGCCGGGCAGCACGACCTTGATTCCCACCGGTCTGTCCATCCATATCGCCGATCCTGGCCTCGCGGCGATGATCCTGCCGCGCTCGGGGCTGGGTCACAAGCACGGCATCGTGCTCGGCAACCTGGTCGGGCTCATCGACTCCGACTACCAGGGCCCGCTGATGGTGAGCTGCTGGAACCGCGGTGCCATGGCCTTCACCGTGCAGCCAATGGAGCGCATCGCGCAACTCGTCATCGTGCCGGTGGTGCAGGCGGCGTTTCGGGTCGTCGCCGAATTCGGTGCCTCGCAGCGTGGCGAGGGCGGTTTCGGTTCGACCGGCCGCGGCTGAGGACCCGCGACCGCGGCCGAATCCTGGCGCTCAGTGCAGCAGCGAGGAGCCGGCGCCGCCGTCCAACACGCTGACCGCCTGCTGGGCGACGGTGCCCTGCTCGATCTCGGTCGCGGTGGCTGCGCGCACATCCCGCACCCTCAGCCCCAGCACCAGGGCGACGCCGGCCAAGGGATGGTTCCCATCCAGCACGACATGGGTGTCATAGACCTCGGTGACGGTGTAGACCGCGTCTGGCGGCATGCCTTCCGTGGCGGCCCCCTCGGGCAGCCCATCGAGCTGCATGCCTTCCTCGACCGGTTCCTCAAACAGCTTGCGGTCCTCGAAGCACACCAGCTCCGGGCGGTAATCGCCGAAGGCATGTTCGGGTTCCAGGTGCAGCGTGGCCTCAAAGCCCTCGTCATGGCCCGCCAGGGTTTCCTCGACCTTGGCGAGCAGATCCTCGCCGCCGACGAAGAACTCGAGCGGGTCGGCCAGTTCGTCGATCAATTGGCCATGGGCATCTTCGAGTCGCCAAGTCAGACTGACGACGCAGGGAGCAGAAATCTTCATCCCAAGATGATCGCACAATGACCCCATGACGCCCCTTCTGGACACCAGCGCACCGACGGTTCCGCTAGGGGGCTTGAGCCCCCGCCAATTCATGCGGCGGCACTGGCAGAAACGCCCGCTGCTGATCCGCCAGGCCTTGCCGAATGTGAAGGCACCGCTCACGCGCGCCGCACTCTTCGAGCTGGCCTCCCGCGAGGAAGTGACGTCGCGGCTCGTGTGCCAGGACGGCGAGGACTGGAGCCTGCGCCGGGGGCCCCTGAAGCGGCGCTCGCTGCCGCCGGTCGCCAGGCCGGGATGGACGCTGTTGGTGCAAGGCCTCGATCGGCATGTCCCGGCCGCCCATGAGCTGCTGTCGCTGTTCCGCTTCCTGCCCGCGGCGCGGCTCGACGACCTGATGCTCTCCTGGGCCAGCGACGGGGGCGGTGTTGGCCCTCACCTCGACTCCTACGATGTCTTCCTGATCCAGGTACAGGGCCGGCGGCGCTGGCGTATCGGTCCGGCCCGGGACAGCGCGCTGCGCCCCGGTTTGCCGCTCAAGATCCTGGCGACTTTCGTGCCCGAGGAGGAATGGCTGCTCGAGCCCGGTGACATGCTCTACCTGCCGCCCGGTTGGGCTCACGAGGGCGTGGCGGTGGGCGAGTGCATGACGGCCTCGGTCGGATTCAGGGCCCCGGAGCGGGCTGAGCTCGCGCGCGATGTGCTCTCACGGTTGCTGGAGGACGATGATGCCCCGCCCGTGCTCTACCGAGATCCCTCCCAGGGGGCGACCGATACGCCGGGTCAGGTGCCGGTCGCGCTCCAGCGCTTTGCCGCCGATGCCGTGGCGCGGGCGGTGCGCAACCCCCGCCTGCTGCAGTCCGCCCTGGGCGAGGCCTTGACCGAGCCCCCATCCACCGTGTGGTTCATACCCTCCGCCTCACTCCTGTCGGCTGGAGGCGTGCGTTTGGACCCGGCCTCTCGCATGCTCTACGACAAGGCGCATGTCTTCCTGAACGGCGAGTCCTGGCAGGCCAGCGGCCGTGATGCGACGCTGATGCGGCGGCTGGCTGACGTGCGTGAACTCTGCGCTGAAGAGCTCGCTCGGGCCAGCGACGCGGCACGTGAACTCATCCTCCAGTGGTTGGAGGATGGTTGGCTGCATCCCGCGTGAAGCAGTTGTGCGCCTGCGCTGCGTCCACAGAGCCGGCCTGCACTGGTGCGAGGGGATCGCCACAAGGCATGGGAGCGGCCTGGGCCGTGAGGGGGAAGGCGGTTGATGCGATTTTGCAACGCAGCAAAGCTGAGCGTGCCTCTGCATCGGACGCTCAGCGAGCGCGGCGGCCGGCTGACGCTATACTCCCTGGCTTGATAGAAGAGCCGATGGCTCTGGATTGAACGCATCCTGCCGCGAATCACGCGGTTTGATGCGGCCCCAAACGGTTTCGCTAGACCCTTCTCGACTCACTCCAAAGGACTCACCATGAACAAGTCGTTCCTGATCGCCGCCCTGATCTCCGCCGCCGCCCTCGCCGCCTGCGGCAAGAAGGAAGAAGCTGCGCCTGCCGCTGCTCCGGCCCCCGCCGCTGCCCCGGCTCCGGCCGCTGCGCCCGCTCCGGCCCCCATGGCTGACGCTGCTTCGGCTGCCGCTGCTGATGCCGCTTCGGCCGCTGCTTCCGCTGCCAAGTGAGTCCAGGCAGGGCGAAAGCCCTGCTTCGCTGGTCACAGCGAACAAGAAAAGACCGCCCGAGGGCGGTCTTTTTTTATGCGCTCAGGGGATCCCCCAGTGTCCAGACACCTCCCGCCTGCGATCCCCCGCACGGCCTTTGTTCAGGCTGTGCGGGAGGCCTGTTCAGCGCAGGTCCAGCCAGTCGAAGCCATGGACGGCATCCGCGACGACAATGTCTTCGGTCTCTGCCGACAAGGCGCCGGCCAAGGCCTGGGCTGCCAGCGCCGGACGGTTGTTCTGGAGGCTCAGGTGGGCGGCGACCACATGCCGCAGGCCGTCGTGCCGGCAGGCGGCGAGGAGCTCGGCCGCCAGGCCGTTGGCCAAGTGGCCAAGCGGGCCGCCCACCCGCGCCTTCAGGGAATGCGGGTAGCTGGAGGCGGCCAGCAACTCGGGTTCGTGGTTGCATTCCAGGAGCAGCGCCTCGCAGCGCTGTAGCGCTTCGCGCAGGTGCGCGGTGAGCGAGCCCACATCGGTGAGCAGGCCCAGCTTGGACTGTCCATCCCCGGCCGTGAGTTGCAGCGGCTCGGCGGCGTCATGGGGCACGGTGTAGGGTGCCAACTGCAGCGAGCCGATCTCGATTGCCAGACCATCGCTCGCGAAATTGAGCAGCCCCGTGGCGAGTTCCGGGGCGCCGATGGCTCGCCAGGTGCCGCGGCTCATCCACAGGGGCAGACCATGGCGGCGCGCCAGCGTCAGCGCGCAGCCGATGTGGTCGCCGTGTTCGTGGGTGATGAAGACCGCATCGAGGTCGGTGGGTGCCAAGCCCCTGCGGCCCAAACGCAGTGACAACTCTTTGAGGGTGAAGCCACAGTCGACCAGCACCCGAGTGACCGCACCTGGCGGGCCGGCCTCGATCAGCGTGGCGTTGCCAGAGCTGCCGCTGCCGAGGCTGCAAAAGCGCATGCCGCCTCAGCGTGAGGCAGGGAGAGGGTCCCTTGCAGGCGGGCGCGCAAGCATCGCTGCGGGTGCTCGCCGGTGCAGGGGGGTCAATCCCGAAGCATCCGCTTCACTTCAGGTCGAGCAGGAGCCGGTCGAGGATGCGCTGCGCGGTGTCGCCGGTCTCGGGCGCGCCCTGGCCGTTCAACACGGTCACGAGCGTGACGTTGCCCTCGCTCTTGAGGGCGATGCGGAAGCGCGCCACCGCGTTGGCCGCGTCCTTGTTGTCGGACCCGAACAGACGGGCGAAGAAGCCGGGCTCGGACTTGCTGCCCGGCGCTGAATCGATGTAGCGGACGAAGTACTGACCCTGGGTGCGGTCGCGGTCCTCGACGGTGAAGCCGCTGCGGTCCAGGGCCAGCCCGACGCGGCGCCAGGCGCGGTCGAAGCCGTCGTCCACCTGCAGGCCGGCGCCCGCGGCGCCCACCATGCGGGCGCGGGTGGCGCCTGGGGTGGCAGCGACCACGCCGGCGGCCGTCTCGACGCTCTTGGCTTGTTCCTCCTTGACGCCCAGCTTGAGCATCAAGCGCGACAGCATCACGGCCTCGAGATCCGGGTCGGCCGGTCGTGGTTGCCAGACGGTCGCGTCCTTGCGCTCATTGCTGTAGACCTCGACCATGCCGCGGTGGCTGATGTAGATCTCGGTCCCGCCGCTGGCCGTGCGCTCCAGCCGGGTGCGGAAGCGGTCGCGCTCGCCGGTGTCGTACATGCCGTCGAACACCTTGCCGATGGTGCTGCGGATGAAGTCCTGCGGCAGCTTGGCACGGTTCTCGACCCAGTTGGTCTCCATCAGGCCGGTGTCCTTCTGCTCCGTCTCGAGCAGGAAACCGCGCTCCTGCCAGAAGGCCTGCAGCAGCGGCCAGAGCTGTTCGGGCGTTTGCTTCGTGGTCAGCCAACGTTGCGCGCCGGCCCTCTCCAGGGTGACGTCGCCCGACTTGTTGGGCGCCACGGAGGAGGGGGCGGTGCTGACCGCGGCGCCAGACGGTGCGGTTCCACTCTTCAGCGCGGAGGCGCTCACGACGCCTGAGGCCGGGAGGTAGCGGCCATCGCGGCTGAGCTGGGTCAGGTCGGGAGGGACCTCGAGGGAGACGGTCTTGGCGCCGCTGCTCTTGTAGTCGACCTTGTCGCCCTGCATGGTGTCGCTCATCGAGGAGCAGCCGGCCAGACCAAGGACCAGTGCCAGCGGCAGCACGCCGTGGTGCAAGGGAAGGGTGCGGGCAGGGTTCACGGGATCGGTCTCCGGGGGGCTGACGGGGCGGTGATCCGGCCGAGGCCGGAGGCACATGATTCTGCCGCCGAAAAGGCCGGCGCGAGAGGGGAAGTCGCTGGACGTGGAAGCAGGGTGTGCCCGCGGGAGGACCGAGGGGTCACAGCAGCCCGGCGTCGCGCAGTGCCTGCGCCACCGCCGGCTGCTGGGCGGGGCTGAGCGGCGTGAGCGGCAGCCGCAGTGCGCCGCCACAGCGCCCGAGGCGTTGCAGGGCCCACTTCACCGGGATCGGGTTGGGCTCGCAGAACAGCTGCTTGTGGACTGGCAGCAGCTTCATGTGGATCTCGCGGGCGCGGCGGGCGTCGCCGGCCATGGCGGCGACGCACAGCTCGTGCATGGCGCGCGGCGCGACGTTGGCCGTGACGCTGACGTTACCCTGGCCGCCCAGCAGCATCATCGCGATGGCGGTCGGGTCGTCGCCTGAATAGACGCCGAATCCCGCAGGGGCCTCCCGGATCAGCCAGCAGGCGCGTTCGATGTTGCCGGTCGCCTCCTTGATGCCGATGATGCCGGGCACCTGGGCCAGCCGCAGAGCCGTCTCGGGCAGCAGGTCGGCGCCGCTGCGGCCGGGTACGTTGTAGAGCATCAGCGGGATATCGACCGCCTCGGCCAGCGCCTTGAAGTGCAGGTACTGGCCTTCCTGCGTGGGCTTGTTGTAGTAGGGCACGACCTGCAGCGTGCAGTCGGCGCCAACGTCGCGGGCGTAGCGGCTGAGCTCGATGGCCTCGTGCGTGGAGTTGGAGCCCGCCCCGGCCATGATCGGCACCCGGCCGGCGGCATGCTGCACCGCTACGCGGATGATCTCGCAGTGCTCCTCGGTGCTGACGGTCGGCGACTCGCCGGTCGTCCCGACCACGCCGATGCAGTCGGTGCCTTCAGCAATATGCCAGTCGATCAGGGTCCGCAGCGCCGGGTAATCGACGCTGCCGTCCTCGTTCATCGGCGTCACGAGCGCAACGATGCTGCCAACGATCGGTTTCATCCGGGTTCCTTCCAATCGCAGAATTTTAGCCGGGGGATGCGGTCGCTCCTGACGGCCGCCCCTGCCGGAACTTGACTCGGTGCCTGCTCGCCTTGTCCCTGCTCGGCTTGACCCTGGCTACAGGTGGTGGCGGGGCGGCGCACCGTGCGGCGCCGCGACACGCCGCGCCGCGATGCGCTGCACGAAGCGATCCGGCGTGTCGAGGAAGCCGTCCTCGTAGGCCACGATCCGCCAACCGTCTGCAGAGTGGGTGCGCAGGGTGTCGATCAACTCGCCCGGGCGCAGCAGGAAGTCGGGGCTGGACGGCCTGCCGACGGTCTCGTTGCCCAGGCCGAAGGTTTCACAGACCAGCCAGCCGTCATCGGCCACGCTGTCCAGCAGCGTCGGCCAGAGCGGCCGCCACAGGTAGTTGGTGATCAGCAGCGCATCGAACTGCCGCCCAGGGAAAGGCCAGGGACCAGCCTCGATGTCGGCCACCCGGGTCTCGGCGATGTGGGCCAGATCCTCCAGGGCGGTGGCGTCGCGGTCGATGCCGGTCACCGCCATGCCAAGGGCCGCCAGGTGCCGCACATGGCGTCCCGAGCCGCAGGCCACGTCGAGCACCTTCGAGCCCCGCGCCCAGTCCTGCGACCAGCGCAGCACCCAGGGCGAGGGCGGCAGGGCGCGGTGCGAGGCAGAGGCGCTCAGAAACAGCTCCAGGCGCGGGTGGCGAGCTCGAAGGCCAGCGCCGGACGCAGGTAGCTGGCGAAGACCACGGCCAGCGCCGCACCGACGGTCGCCCAGGCCAGGGCGCGCTGACACCTGCGATGGAAAAAGGCGGCGCGGTTCATGCCGGGATCATGCCGCAGCCGGCGCCTGGCGCAGGATCGGCGTTTCCTTGACCGGCAGGTTGACCAGGGCGGCAAAGACACCCAGGCCGACGGCGATCCACCACACGACGTCGTAGCTGCCGGTGGCGTCGAACAGTTTCCCGCCCAGCCAGACGCCCAGGAAGCTGCCGACCTGGTGCGAGAGAAACACGAAGCCGCCGAGCATCGACAGGTGCTTGACGCCGAAGATCTGCGCCACCGCGGCGGTGGTCACCGGCACGGTGGACAGCCACAGCAGGCCGATCGCCGCCGAGAACAGGCCGGCCGACAGTGGCGACAGCGGCGTCAGCAGGAAGGCAACGATGAAGAGCGAGCGCAGCGCGTAGATCGCGCTGAGCAGGTGCCGCTTGGCGATGCGCTGGCCCAGCACGCCGGCGGCATAGGTGCCGAACACGTTGAAGAGGCCGATCAGCGCCAGCGAGGTGGTGGCGACCTGGGGCGACAGGCCCTGGTCCCTGAGGTAGCTGGGCAGGTGGATGCCGATGAAGACCACCTGGAAGCCGCAGACGAAGTAGCCCGCCATCAGCAGCTGGAAGCTGCGGTAGCCGAAGGCCTCGCGCACGGCCTCGCCGATGCTCTGCGGCACGACGCCATGGCGGGCCACGACCGGTGGCTCCTTCAGGCCGCGGGCGAGCGGCACGATCAACAGCACCGCGCAGGCCAGCAGCACCAGCGCCTCCTGCCAGCCCAAGGCAGCGATCAGGCTGCTGGACAGCGGCACCATCAGGAACTGCCCGAAGGAGCCGGCTGCCGCCGTCACGCCCATTGCCCAGGAACGCCGCTCCGGTGCGACCTGCCGCCCGATCACGCCGTAGACCACGGCATAGGTGCAGCCGGCCTGGGCCATGCCGATCATCACGCCGGCGCTGCCGGTGAAGGCCAGCCCCGAGGTGGCCATGGCCATCAGCACCAGCCCGCCCGCGTACAGCAGGGCGGCGGTGACCAGCACCCGCACGGCGCCGAAGCGGTCGGCCAGCATGCCGGCAAACGGGCCGGCCAGGCCCCAGGCCAGGTTCTGCACCGCGACCGCCAAGGCAAAGGTCTCGCGCGTCCAGCCGCGGTCCATGGTGACCGGCTGCAGCCACAGCCCGAAGCCATGGCGGATGCCCATCGAGAGCGTGACGATCGCCGCGCTGCACAGCAGCACCTGTGTCATCGACATCGGCTTGGCGGCGGAAGGATTCATCTCGAGACTGTAGCCACATGGGGCTTCTCCGCTTGTCCGCTGTGCGACGCCACCTGGCCCTCGCGCTGGGGTCAACCGCCGGAACGCGGTCTGTCGCTCGACATCAAGCCCGGAAGGCGACTCCTAGAATCCGCCGCATGGCCACAAGATCCCCTGCTCCGCAACGCTACGGCGAAGCCTCGATCCGCGTCCTCAAGGGCCTGGAGCCCGTCAAGCAGCGGCCCGGCATGTACACCCGGACCGACAACCCCCTGCACATCGTGCAGGAAGTGATCGACAACGCCGCCGACGAGGCGCTTGCCGGTCAGGGGCGCCGCATCGGCGTGACCCTGCACACCGACGGCTCGGTCAGCGTCGAGGACGACGGCCGCGGCATCCCCTTCGGCCTGCACCCCGAAGAGCAGGTCCCGGTCGTGGAGATCGTGTTCACGCGGCTGCACGCCGGCGGCAAGTTCGACAAGGGCGCGGGCGGCGCCTACAGCTTCTCGGGCGGCCTGCACGGCGTGGGCGTGAGCGTGACCAACGCGCTGTCCACGCGGCTGGCCGTCACGGTGTTTCGCGAGGGCAAGGTCGCGACCATCGCCTTCGGCGGCGGCGACGTGACCGAGCCGGTTGCCGTGCGCAAGGCGGTGCTCAGCGAGGCCTCGGCCGACCGCCGCCAGGGCACGACGGTGCGCGCCTGGCCCGATCCCAAGTACTTCGAGAGCGCCGAACTGCCGCGCGCCGAACTGGTCCACCTGCTGCGCAGCAAGGCGGTGCTGATGCCGGGCGTCACGGTCACGCTCACGCAGGAGAAGACCGGCGACGTGCAGACCTGGCACTACCAGGGCGGCCTGCGCGACTACCTGCTGCAGACGCTCGCGGCCGATCCGGTGATCCCACTGTTCGAGGGCGCCCATCACGCCGCCGAGGGCGAGACCGAGAACTTCGCCGAGGGCGAGGGTGCGTCCTGGTGCGTGGCCTTCACCGAGGACGGCTCGGCCGTGCGCGAAAGCTATGTCAACCTCATCCCCACCGTGGCCGGCGGCACCCACGAGTCGGGCCTGAAAGACGGCCTGTTCCAGGCGGTCAAGGGCTTCGTCGATCTGCACGCGCTCTGCCCCAAGGGTGTGAAGCTCATGCCCGACGACGTGTTCTCGCGGGCGAGCTTCGTGCTCTCGGCCAAGGTGCTCGACCCGCAGTTCCAGGGCCAGATCAAGGAGCGGCTCAACTCCCGCGACGCCGTGCGGCTGGTCTCCACCTTCGTGCGCCCGGCCTTCGAGCTCTGGCTCAGCCAGCATGTGGACCACGGCAAGCGCCTGGCCGAGCTTGTCATCCGCCAGGCCCAGGCCCGCCAGCGCGCCGGCCAGAAGGTCGAGAAGCGCAAGGGCTCGGGCGTGGCGGTGCTGCCCGGCAAGCTGACCGACTGCGAGAGCCGCGACCTCTCGCTCAACGAGGTCTTCCTGGTCGAGGGCGACTCGGCCGGCGGCAGCGCCAAGATGGGCCGCGACAAGGAGACCCAGGCCATCCTGCCGCTGCGCGGCAAGGTGCTCAACGCCTGGGAAGTGGAGCGCGACCGCCTGTTCGCCAACAACGAGATCCACGACATCTCGGTGGCCATCGGCGTCGATCCGCATGGGCCAAACGACACGCCGGACCTCAGCGGCCTGCGCTACGGCAAGGTCTGCATCCTGAGCGACGCCGACGTCGACGGCTCGCACATCCAGGTGCTGCTGCTCACGCTTTTCTTCCGCCATTTCCCCCACCTCATCGAGCGCGGCCATGTCTACGTGGCCCGGCCGCCGCTGTTCCGGGTCGATGCCCCGGCGCGCGGCAGGAAGCCGGCCGCCAAGCTCTACGCGCTGGACGAGGGCGAGCTCACCGCCATCCTCGACAAGCTGCGCAAGGAAGGCGCGCGCGAGGGCAGCTGGTCCATCAGCCGTTTCAAGGGCCTGGGCGAGATGAACGCCGGGCAACTCTGGGACACCACCCTCAACCCCGACACCCGCCGCCTGCTCCCGGTGGCCTGGGGCGTGCTCGACTTCGCGCAGACCGAGGTCTCGTTCAACAAGCTGATGGGCAAGGGCGAGGCACAGTCGCGGCGCGAGCTGATGGAGCTGCATGGGGACGCGGTCGAGGTGGACGTGTAACGTGGACACGCGGCAGCTGCGCCTGCGCCCGACCATGACCTCGGACATCGGGTTCGTGCTGTCGGTCGAGCAGGATCCCGCCTGCCGTCCCCACATCACGCCCTGGGACCGCACCCAGCATGAGGGGGCAGTGCGCTTCCCGGACTTCCGCCACTTCATCGTCGAGGCGGGCGCGGGCACCCAGGCGGTGGGCTTCGTGATCCTGCAGGGCTGCCGCAGCCGCCACCGCTCGGTGGAGTTGAAGCGCATGGTGATCCGCACCCAGGGCCAGGGTCTGGGCCGACATTGCCTGCGCCAGCTCAAGACCATGGCCTTTCGCGACCTGCACGCCCACCGCTTTTGGCTGGACGTGAAGGCGCTCAACACCCGCGCCCAGGCCTTCTACGCGAGTGAGGGTTTCATCGAGGAGGGCCGGCTGCGCGAGAGCGTCCGGCTGACCGACGAGGCGGGCGCCGGGGCTTACGATTCCCTGGTCGTGATGAGCCTGCTCGACCGCGAGTACGAGGCCCGCCTGGCGCAGGGCCAGGAAGCTGATTGACATGCCGACCTCTGCAAGGTCGCAACAGGAGATGAGCCGATGAAATCGACCATGATGGACCAGCCGCTGTCGATCAACCACCTGCTGGAGCGGGCGGGCACGATCTTCGCCAGCAACGAGGTCGTCTCGCGCCTGCCCGACAAGTCGCTGCGGCGCCACAGCTATGGCGAGATCCGCCGCCGCACCCGCGCACTCGGGGACGCCCTGCGCACGCTCGGCCTGCGCAAGGGCGACCGGGTCGCCACCCTGTGCTGGAACCACCACGCGCACCTCGAGTGCTACTTCGGCATCCCGGCGGCCGGGGGCGTGATGCACACGCTCAACCTGAGGCTCTCGCCCGCGGAGATCGGCCCCATCGCGGCCGACGCCGAGGACCGCTTCCTCATCGTCGATGACATCCTGCTGCCGCTGTACCGGCAGTTCGCCGACCTGCACCGCTTCGAGTGCGTGATCGTCTTTCCCTTCTCGGGGGCGCCCGTGCCGGCGGACCTGGAGGACTACGAGCAGCTGCTCGCGGCCGCCGACCCCGACGGTTTCGAGTACGAGCCGCATGGCGAGAACGATCCGGTCTCGATGTGCCACACCTCGGGCACCACTGGCCAGGCCAAGGGTGTCGTCTATTCGCACCGCTCGACCGTGCTGCACACCCTGGTGGGCTGCCTCGGCGACCACTGGGGCTTCAAGTCCACCGATGTCGTGCTGCCGGTCACGCCGATGTTCCACGCCAATTGCTGGGGCGTCCCCTATGCGGCCGTGATGCTGGGACTGAAGCTGGTCTTCCCGGGCCCCCACCTGCACCCCGAGGACCTGCTCGACCTGATGCAGCTCGAGCCGCCCTCGGTGGCGCTGGGCGTGCCCACCATCTGGATGGGCGTGATCCAGGCCTACGAGCGAGCGCTGACCGAGCAGCCCGGCCGCTGGCGGCTGCCGGCCGGCATGCGCTCGCTGGTGGGGGGCTCGGCGGTGCCCGAGTCGCTGATCCGCGCCTTCGACCGCCACGGCGTCTGGCTGTTGCAGGCCTGGGGCATGACCGAGACCTCGCCGCTGGCGACCGTGTCCTACCCGCGCGCCGAGCTTCAGGGGGCCGATGCCGACGAGCGCTACCGCCGCGCCGCCATGGCCGGCGTGACGGTGCCGCTGGTCGACCTGCGCCTGCGCACCGACGAGGGCGGCGATGCGCCGCGCGACGGCCAGACCCTGGGCGAGATCCAGGTGCGCGGCCCCTTCATCACCGGCTCGTACCACGGCCTGCCGGTCACCGAGGACAAGTTCACCGACGACGGCTGGCTGCGCACCGGCGACGTGGCGACGATGGACGAGCTCGGCTTCGTGCGCATCACCGACCGCACCAAGGACCTGATCAAGTCGGGCGGCGAGTGGATCAGCTCGGTCGACCTGGAGAACGCCCTGATGGCCCACCCGGCGGTGGCCGAGGCGGCGGTGATCGCCATCCCCGATGCGAAGTGGAGCGAGCGGCCGCTGGCCTGCGTGGTCTGGCGCGCCGGGGTCCAGGCCACACCGGCCGAGCTGTCGACCCACCTGCTGGCGCGGGGCTTCGCGAAATGGCAGCTGCCCGAGCGCTACGAGCCCATCGACGCCATCCCGCGCACCTCGACCGGCAAGTTCTGGAAGCTGAGGCTGAGGGAGCTGTTCCCGGCGTGACGGCGGCCTTGCGTGTCCTGGCGGCCTGGGCCCGCGCGCTTGCGGCGTGGCGCGCTGAGGGGTTGTGTTCATGGGCTGCGTTCATTGGCTGCGCTGAGGGGCCGCGCTGACCCCACCCGGCGATACTCGCCCGCCGCGCACCGCGCTGCTGCTACCCGATTCCTGAATCCTGCTGCATGAACGACCTGTTCGATCCTTCCCCCGCCGGCCCCGCCGAGCCTGCCGAAACCCTGCCGCTGGCCGAGTACGCCGAGCGGGCCTACCTCGAGTACGCGCTCAGCGTCGTCAAGGGCCGCGCCCTGCCCGATGTCTGCGACGGGCAGAAGCCCGTGCAGCGCCGCATCCTCTATGCGATGGAGCGCCTGGGGCTGGCCTTCACCACGGCGGCCGGCCCGAAGGCGATGAAGAGCGCGCGGGTGGTGGGCGACGTGCTGGGCCGCTACCACCCGCATGGTGACCAGGCCGCCTACGACGCCATGGTGCGCATGGCGCAGGATTTCTCGCAGCGTTACCCGCTGATCGACGGCCAGGGCAACTTTGGTTCGCGCGACGGCGACGGCGCGGCGGCGATGCGCTACACCGAGGCGCGGCTGGCCCCCATCACCCGGCTGCTGCTCGACGAGATCGACGAGGGCACGGTCGACTTCCAGCCCAACTACGACGGCAGCACGGTCGAGCCGCGCCAACTGCCGGCCCGCCTGCCCTTCGTGCTGCTCAACGGCGCCAGTGGCATTGCGGTGGGCCTGGCCACCGAGATCCCCAGCCACAACCTGCGCGAGGTTGCCGCCGCGGCGGTGGCGCTGCTGCGCAACGACAAGCTCGGCGACGACGAGCTCGCCGCCCTGCTGCCCGGCCCCGACTACCCCGGCGGCGGCCAGATCATCAGCACCGAGACCGACATCCGCGAGGCTTACCGCAGCGGCCGTGGCTCGCTGAAGGTGCGCGCGCGCTGGAAGATCGAGGACCTGGCCCGCGGCCAGTGGCAGCTGGTCGTCACCGAGCTGCCGCCCGGCACCAGCGCGCAGAAGGTGCTGGAGGAGATCGAGGAGCTGACCAACCCCAAGGTCAAGGCCGGCAAGAAGGCGCTGAGCGCCGACCAGCTGCTGCTGAAGACCAGCGTGCTGGCCGCGCTGGATGCGGTGCGCGACGAGTCCGGCAAGGAGGCCGCGGTGCGCCTGGTGTTCGAGCCGCGCAGCCGCAGCGTGGAGCAGCAGGAGCTTGCCAACCTGCTGTTGGCCCACACCAGCCTGGAGACCTCGGCCTCGTTGAACCTGACGATGATCGGCGCGGACGGCCGGCCGACCCAGAAGTCGCTGCGGCAGATGCTGGTCGAATGGATTGGTTTCCGGCTCGCGACGGTGGAGCGCCGCAGCCGCCACCGCCTGCAGAAGGTGCTGGACCGCATCCACATCCTCGAAGGCCGGCAGCTGGTGCTGCTCAACATCGACGAGGTGATCCGCATCATCCGCGGCGCCGACGAGCCCAAGCCGGCGCTGATCGAGCGCTTTCGCCTGAGCGAGCGCCAGGCCGAGGACATCCTCGAGATCCGGCTGCGCCAGCTCGCACGGCTGGAGGCCATCCGCATCGAGCAGGAGCTCGCCAACCTGCGCGAGGAACAGGCTCGGCTGGAGGACATCCTCGGCAACCCGGCCACGCTCAAGCGCACCGTGATCCGCGAGATCGAGGCCGATGCCCGCGCGCATGGCGACGACCGCCGCACCCTGATCCAGGCCGAGAAGCGCGCCGTGGCCGAGGTCAAGGTGGTCGATGAGCCGCTCACGGTGGTGGTCAGCGCCCGCGGCTGGGTGCGGGCGCGCCAGGGCCATGGGCATGAGGCTGCCGGCTTCGCCTTCAAGGCCGGCGACGCGCTCTACGGCACCTTCGAGTGCCGCAGCGTCGACACGCTGCTGGTCTTCGGCAGCGACGGGCGGGTCTACAGCGTCGCGGTCAGCGGGCTGCCCGGGGCCCGCGGCGACGGCCAGCCCATCACCGCCATGATCGACCTGGAGCCGGGCACGCAGCCGCTGCATTACCTGGCGGGCCCCACCGAGGCCACCCTGCTGCTGGCTGGCACGGGTGGCTACGGGCTGCTCGCCAAGGTCGGCGACCTGATCGCCCGGCAGCGCGGTGGCAAGGCCTTCCTGAGCCTGGTCGAGGGCGAAAAGCCGCTGCCCCCCGCCCGCACCGACGGCGCGCGGCAGGTGGCCTGCCTGAGCCTGGGTGGGCGCCTGCTCACCTTCTCGCTCGACGAGCTCAAGCACCAGCCCAAGGGCGGGCGCGGCCTCATGCTGATCGGCCTCGAGCCCGGTGACGCGCTGGTCAGCGTCGCAGCCTTCGAGAAGACCCTGCGCGCCCTCGGCACCAGCCTGCGCGGTGCCAAGCCCCGCGACGAGAGCTTCGGCAGCGTTGCGCTGGCGGGCTACGCGGCGCCGCGTGGCCGCAAGGGCAAGCCGGCCGACCTGGGCTTCAAGCCGACGCTGCTGCTGCGGGGCTGATCGGCGGGGCGCCTGGACCGACGCCTTACCGGCCCTGCGGCCGTCGGTACCAGAGCAGCAGCAGGGCGGTGAGCGCCAGCAGCGCGAACAGCGCGCCGCTCCAGACCTCGAAGGGCAGGCCCAGCAACCGGTAGCTGGCCGCCTGCAGGCAGGTGGCCGTGACCTGGAACAGCGCGGGGAACAGCGCCTCCAGACCGGTGGCATTGAGGAAGCGGTCGGCCATGGTCAGCGCGCAGCTGGCATCGCGGGAGGCCACCTCGTGCTGGAACACCGCCGCCGCCACGCCGCCCAGCGCGATCAGCAGCACCCCGGCCGAGGCCGGCACCACCGCCCTGCCGGCAGGCAAGGCCCAACCGACCAAAGCGATGGCCGTCACGCCCAGGTAGAGCACGCGCTGGAAGATGCACCAGGGGCAGGGCTGCATGCCGAAGGCGTGCTGCGCGATCAGCGCGCCCGCCACGGCGGCCAGCGCGACGAGCGCCACCAGGGCCAGCAGGCCGCGCGGCAGGCGGTGGAAAGTGCGGGCGATCATGGGGCGATGCTCGAAACAGGTCGGTCGCGGGACGGGCCTCAGCCCACCTCGGCGACCATCTCGATCTCGACACAGGAGCCCAGCGGCAGCTGGGCCACGCCGAAGGCGGCCCGCGCATGGGCGCCGCGCTCGCCGAACACCTGGCCGATCAGCGTCGAGGCGCCGTTGGTCACCAGGTGGTGATCGGTGTAGGTCGGTGTGCTGTTGACCAGGCTGGTGAGCTTGACGATGCGCCGCACGCGCTCCAGGTCACCGTCCAGCGCGGCGGCGAGCGTGCCCAGCAGGTCGATCGCCACCGCCCGCGCAGCGGCCTGGCCCTGCTCGGTGTCCATGTCCAGACCCAGCTGTCCGACCCAGACCTGGCCTTCCCGCTTGGCGATGTGGCCCGACAGGAACACCAGGTTGCCGCTGCGCACGAAAGGCACATAGGCCGCGGCCGGCACGGCCACCGGCGGCAGCACGATGCCGAGTTCGGCAAGGCGCTGGGAAATGTTCGGTGCAGTGCTCGGTGCGGTACTCATGGCCGGACTCTGGAAGACGGGCGGCCATCGTACCGCGCAGGCCATCTCTGTGCGCGTGCTCACCGCGCTCTCTTGCCGAGCTTCCACGGACCCCGAGGGTCGATCGATCCCGCGCTGCTGAGTTGGGCTTGGTGATGTCGGCGAATGCGACACAGACTGTCGGGCCGGCCGGCGGTGCGGCTGCCGGACCGATCCGCAGTGCCTACACTGTCGTCCATCGGTGCCGCAGGGCACCACCACCCGCGGCCGGCCCGCCCCACCAGGAACGCCAGATGTCCAGCGATCCCCCCCGGACCGTCGATGACGACCTGAAAGTTCTGCACAGCATGGGCTATGCCCAGGAGCTGTCCCGGAACATGAAGGGCTTCCAGAACTTCGCGATCTCCTTCTCGATCATCTGCATCCTCTCGGGCGGGATCAACTCCCTGGGACAGGGCATCAGCGGTGTCGGGGGTGCGGCCATCGGTATCGGCTGGATCCTCGGCTGCGCGATCAGCTTCATCTTCGCGCTCGGCATGGCGCAGATCGGTTCGGCCTACCCGACCGCCGGCGGGCTTTATCACTGGAGCTCGATCCTCGGCGGTCGAGGCTGCGGCTGGCTGACCGCCTGGCTCAACCTGATCGGGCTGGTGACGGTGCTGGGCGCTATCAACGTTGGCACCTTCAACTTCTTCATCGGTGCCTTCGGGCCGACGCTCGGGCTGGAGTCCAGCCTCGGTCTGCAGGCGACGTTCGTCATTGGCATCACCGTGCTGCAGGCGATCGTCAACCACGTCGGGATCCGCGCCACGGCCAGGCTGACCGATCTCTCCGGCTACCTGATCTTCACGGTCTCGGCGGGACTGACGGTGGCCTTGCTGGCCTACGCTGCGCACTGGGACTTCTCTCGGCTGTGGACCTTCAAGAACTACAGCGGAGCGGCGGGCGGCGACGTGTGGCCGGCCACCGACAGCATGACGCTGCTTTTTGGCCTGGGGCTGCTGCTGCCGATCTACACCATCACGGGCTTCGACGCCTCGGCCCATACCGCCGAGGAAACGAAGGACGCATCGCGGGCCGTGCCCAAGGGCATCGTCAACTCGGTGATCTGTTCCGCACTGTTCGGTGGACTGATGCTCAGTGCCTTCGT
>CAISYQ010000542.1 GCA_903889735.1 uncultured Methylibium sp. | reverse complement strand
GCCTGAACGGCAGCTTCCATGATCGGCAGCCCAGATCAAGCAGCGGCACAGGCCCGTTTCATGGAATTGCGGGGCCCGCTCAGGCGTTTCCTCGAGCGCTATGTCGGTCATTCGGCCGTTGCCGAAGAACTGGTCCAGGACACCCTGTTGAAGATGCATCAAGGGTGGTCCTCCTACGAGGGGCGTGCGTCGGTCAAGACCTGGGCGTTCGCCATCGCCAGCCGTGTGGCAGCGGACCACCTGCGAAGCCCGGCGGCGAGGCAGCGGATCATTGAGATCGATGAGGTTGCGGACATCGCGGACCCGGCCCTGTCCGCGGATGAACGCCTCGTGATCGACGAAATGAACGCCTGCGTTCGCCAGGTGATCGACAGCCTGCCCGCGCCCTACCGGGCGGCGCTCATCCTGCACGACCTCGAGGGCCTGTCGGCCGACCAGACCGCCCACATCAGTGGCTGCTCGGTGGCCGCTGCCAAGATCCGTCTTCACCGGGCTCGCCGGCGGCTCAAGGATGCCTTGGGCGACCAGTGCTCGTTCTACCGCGATACCGAGAGCGTTCTGCGGTGCGACCGCAGGGCGACAGTTCAGGGTTGAGTCCGGAGCTCCACGATCACCGGCGCATGGTCGCTGGGCCGCTCGTTCTTGCGCGGCAGCTTGTCGATCGTGCAGGCGGTCACTGACGCCTTCAGCGCCTCGCTCACCAGGATGTGGTCGATGCGCAGGCCCTGGTTCTTGCGGAAGGCCAGGTTGCGGTAGTCCCACCAGGACCAGGACTTGGGCGGCTGCTCGAAGAGCCGGAAGGCATCGACCAGCCCCAGCGCGACCAGCTGCCGGAAATGCTCGCGCTCCTCGTCCGTGCAATGGATCTGGCCCGCCCAGGCCACCGGGTCATGGACGTCGCGGTCTTCGGGGGCGATGTTGAAATCACCCATCAGCACCAGGCGTGGATGGGCGATGAGCTCCTGCCGGACCCAGTCGCGCAGCGCCTGCATCCACTGCATCTTGTAGGCGAATTTCTCGCTGCCCGGCGCCTGCCCATTGGGAAAGTAGGCGCCGATGATGCGCAGGCCTCCGGCCGTGCCGGTCGCACCCCACCCACCCAGCGTGCCGGCAATCACCCGCGCCTGCTCGTCGGCGAAGCCGAAGATGTTCTTCGCCACGTCTTGCACCGGCTCGCGCGACAGCAGCGCCACGCCGTTGTAGGTCTTCTGCCCGAACCACTGCACCGCGTAGCCCGCGGCCTCGAGCTCGGCGCGCGGAAACTTGTCGTCGGTGAGCTTGGTCTCCTGCAGCACGAGCGCATCGACCGGGTGGGCCGCGAGCCATTCCAGCACCTGCGGCAGCCGCACGGCGAGGGAGTTGACGTTCCAGGTGGCGAGTTGCATGGTGTGGAAAAATTATGTGAATCAATGACGCGTCATGGAGATCACCGAGACCTAAGGCTGGGCGCGCCGCGTGCCGGGGTTCACCCCGAAGCGCAGCCGGTAGTCTGCGGCGAAGCGGCCCAGGTGGGTCAGGCCGCAGGAGGCGGCCGCGGTCGATACCAATTCATCGACCTCTTGGTGGCTGATGATGTGGTGGGCGAGCAGCAGACGCTGCTCCTTCAGCCACACCCGGGGCGTCATGCCCAGCTGCTCAAGAAAGGCGTTGCGCAGAGTGCGCGTGCCCACGTTCACGGCGGCTTCCAGCTCGGTGAGGGTGAAGGCGCGGTCGATCACCGACAACATGAAGCCGCAGGCCAAGTCCACTGTCTGCCGTGTCCTTGCATCGCGCAGCCGCTGAACCTCGATGCCCTTGACCGGCATCAGCAGGCGGGCCACGAAGCGGTACATCACATCTTCAGCTTGGAGCAGCCAGGAGGGCCAATGCCGAACCGCCTTGCCGGCATGCTGCAGGAGCACCAGCAGGTCGCTGAGTGCACGCTCGGCGCGGGGCAGGTCGAGTTTGATCCATCGGACCCCCGGACACACCGGCTCGGCGAGCGTCCCCATCATCGTGTCGAAGGTCGCCTGCAGGCGCCGCTCCTGCAGCGAGAGCAGGATCTCGCTGCTGGCGCCGGTCAGCAGCTTGAGCGGCTGCTCATTGAACAGGATCCAGTCCCGGCGGGTCGCCCGGGTGGCGGGCATGAGCTCCTGGTCCAGCTGCCAGCGGCCGCTGATCGGGGCGTAGAGCACCAGCCCGCCGAGGCCTGCGGTGTTGATGCCCACCGGCGAATGCTCCCCGAGGCTCACGCCCACGCTGCCGATCAGCCAACCCGTGGAGCGGTGGCGCACCGGCGCCCGCCCCACGCGCGACAGTCCCCCCCGCTGCGGCAGCGTGAAGCGGTAGCTGTGCGCCAGGCCCTTCAGACCCGAGGCGAGGGACTCGCAGTCCTCCGTCAGGCGGCAGCCCGGCGTGAACGGCGGCGGCCTCAGAGCAGCCGGCTCAGCAGGTAGGACAGCCGGGCACCCGCCTTGGCCGTGGCGTCCAGGTCCACCGCGTCGATCTCACCGGCGAATTCCTGCGTGCTGTGCAGCACGTTCACGTCCTTGGAGATCGCCACCTGCAGGTTGCGCCGCAACCGAAAGGCCAGGACGCTGGCCACGGCCATGTAGAAGCGGGCCGCGAAGGCGGTGTCGGACTGGATCTTCTCGTTCAGCACGTCCTCATCCAGGAGGGCGACGGTCACATCCGTGTCCGCGCTGACCCGGGCCGTGGTCCGGCGCCGGTCGACGAAGCTGACCTCGCCCATGATGTCGCCGG
>CAISYQ010000541.1 GCA_903889735.1 uncultured Methylibium sp. | reverse complement strand
TGGCGGCGCAGTCGCAACGGGGTTGCCCACCGGGCTCAGCTCCGCCAGATCGCCGGAGAGGGTCTCGGGGCCGGAGATCGTTGCAGGGCCTGCGTCGAAACCATCGCCGTCACCCACCCGGGACGAGAGGATGGCTTCCCGGGGGACGAACAGGCGGGTCACGGCGTCGCCGCGGCCTTCGGGGGGGAAGAGGAACAGTCCGAAAGGCAGGTACTGGTGACCGATGGATTCGCCCTCGAGCCGGCTGCCGTCCTTCAGGTGCACAAGATACGGGCTGCGCGGGCGGTCCGCCAGTTCGCTGCTGCCGGCATCGCTGGGCGACAGCGGATCGGTCAGCCTGAGGCTGCGGAACTGGCTGAACTGCAGGGGCAGCGTCGTGCGGGCCGGTGGCATCTGCACGTTGGCCACGCTCTCGTCGGGCACGAAGAAGATCAACCGGCCCTGGACGATCTTGCCGTTCAGACCCTCGATGGCACAGGCCTCGGGCTGGGTCTGCTCGGCCGCGGCGGGGTAGCCGCTGAAAGGCGGCGCCGGCCACAGGAATGCTTCCGCCCGGCCCTTGGCCTGAGCCATCAGCTCGGCGAATCGGGTCTCGGTGTTGGGATCGGCACCAGCCGATCGCAGGGCTTTCAACGGGGCGTGGAGATCGTTCATTCCGTCGTGAGGGTCTGCGGCTGTCCCCTGTTGGAGGGCAATGGGGGATTACGCACCAGAGAGCGATCGTACCAACTGACAGCCTTGCCACGCTGGGAATTGCGGTCCGGTGTGGGCTCATATCGACAGATCGCCCCCGAGTGGCCGCTTGGCGGCCGCACTTCACCCCCTTCGCGCACCCATTGGACCCACGCCATGGCGGTGCCGACCTGCCGACACAATCGGGCTGCGGCCCATCGGCCGCGCTTCAATGTCACCCTCTCGGAGTCCCTTCATGAATCAAGGTCTCATTGCATCGACCGCCCTGGCGTCGCTCCTCGCCCTGGTCGGGGCCGGCCAGGCATCAGCCCACACCCCCACCGAGGACGGCACCCAGGAGAAGTGCTACGGTGTTGCCAAGGCGGGTGCGAACGACTGCGCCAATCTCGCCGGCACGCATTCCTGCGCCGGCCAGGCCAAGTCCGACAACGACCCCGGCGAGTGGCAGTTCGTCGCGAAGGGGAGCTGCGCCAAGCTGGGCGGCATGGGCGCGGCCGACGCCAAGAAGAAGGCCGACAAGAAGAAGTGACCGTACCGAAGAGGCGCACAAGCGGGAGGCTTGCCGTGAACCAGATCCTGGCAGGGTGGCGCTTTGGCCGCGCTTCACTGCCGGGCGCGAGGCTTCTCCTTGGGCGCTACTCTTCCTGGTAAGACCGCCAACGACCCATCGCCTGCTGCATCAGCCGGGCCTGGTTCGCGAAGCGCTGGCATCCTCTGCACATGCGCCAATGCAGCCGCAGTGACAAGCGCTCCGGCATCGAGAGGCGCCGGTCCTGGCCCTGCAGGACCAGGGTGCTCACCTCGCGGCAGTTCATGAGCAGCTTCATCGTTCGGGTTGGGCATCAGGGGTCATCGGGGTCTTTCTGCACTCAATGGGTCGATGGATGGCCGTCGAACCAACCCGCTTGCAGGCAGTCCCGCAGTCTCAGCCGGGCGCGGTGCAGCAAAACCCAAAGGTTGGTCGGCGTGACCGCCAATTCCTTGCAGATTTCGGCGGTCTCCAACTCCAGCCACTCCCGCATCATGAAGGCCCGTCCCTGCACCGGTGGAAGGCGCCCGACGCAGAGGTCCAGGGCTTCGAGGAATTGCCGTTGGTCCACCACGAATTCAGGGTTGCCCCAATCGGTCGGTGGCTCGCGCCAATGGCCCTCGCTGGTGAAGAGGTCATCATCGATGTCCTCGCTGTCGTCGGCGGTGGCCAGCGTGGCCTCGCGGGTGTGGCGGCGCAGCTGGTCCACCAGCTTGTGTTTGAGGATCCCGATCAGATAGGTGCCGGGTTGGGCCCTTCCCTCGAAGGCGTTGGGCTTCTCCAGCGCGGCCAGCAGGGTCTCGGACACCGCGTCCTCGGCCCAGGCGTCGTTTCGCAGCTGCAGCCGCGCGTAGCGCAGCAGCCGCGGGCGCAGCGTCTCGAGCAGTTCGGTGAGTTCGGTCATCCTTGGTCCGGGGGTGGGGTCCCGGCAGAGGGGTGGGGCTTGGTGAAGCCGCCGCTGGCGGCTGCAGCGGCATGATCGGCCGATGAAGTGTAAGGATTTGCCGGTTCGCCCGACATTAGAGAGACGCCATGACACGGCGTTGCTTCATTCCCCTGACCGATACACAAGATTCAAAGGAGTTTTCCATGAACCAACGACTCATCGCCTCTTCGACCCTGGCCTCCATCCTCGCGCTCGGCTTGACCGCCACCGCTCCCGCCCATGCGGGCGGCAACGAGGGCGGCAAAGAGAAGTGCTACGGCATCGCCAAGGCCGGCCAGAACGATTGCGCCAACCTCGCTGGCACCCACTCTTGTGCCGGTCAATCCAAGGCCGACATGGATGCCGGCGAATGGAAATTCGTCGCCAAGGGCAGCTGCGCCTCGCTCGGCGGCATGAGTGCGGCCGACGCCAAGAAGAAGGCGGAAGCGAAGAAGTGAACCGGTACGGCATTGAAGCCCCGGCGCAGCGGGCATGGACATGAGTCCGGGACCCGACTCGCTGGGGGGCGGTGCGCGCAAGGGGGGTCGTGCGGGCATGGACGTGGGCATCGGCCTGCGCCAGCCCCACTACCGCCACTTTGCCCCGGGCCGCCGTCCGGTGGCCGAGGTCGGTGCCCTTGGACGGCCCGATGAGGGCCTCGACTTCATCGAGGTCCACACCGAGAACTTCTTTGCCGAGGGCGGCGCAGGCTTGGCCGTGCTGCAGGGCGTGCGCGAGCGTCTGGATGTGAGCCTGCACGGCGTGGGTCTGGCCCTGGGCTCGGCGGCGGGTCTCGATGAATGGCACCTTGAGCGCCTCGCTCGGCTGGTGCAGCGGATCGAGCCGGTGCGCGTCTCTGACCACGCCTGTTTTGCGCGCGTTGCACCCGCAGGTGGCGGTGTGGCGTTGCACGGGGCCGACCTGCTGCCCATCGCCTTCACCGAAGCCTCGCTCGACATTCTTTGCGCCAATGTGCAGCGTGTGCAGGATCGCCTGCGCCGCCCCCTGCTGGTCGAGAACCTGTCGGCCTATCTCTCTTTCGCCGATGACCACTGGCCCGAGGCCGACTTCCTGGCCGAGCTCGCGCGGCGCACCGGCTGCGGGCTGTTGGTCGATCTCAACAACCTGGTTGTCAACGCCTTGAACCGCATCCGTGGCGACTCCCGTGTCGGGCGTGGCCCGGCGGCGGCAACGGCGGGAGAAGCGAAGGGAATGGAGATGGAGGCTGGAGCGGCGGCCGCCGCGATCGCCTTCGTGGACGCCCTCCCCGCGCCAGCCGTCGGCGAGATCCATCTTGCCGGCTACTGCGACCGCGGCGGTCTCGTCATCGACGACCACGGCAGCCGCGTGCACGCCCCCGTCTGGACGGTTTACCGCCACGCGCTGCGGCGCTGGGGCACCGTGCCGACGCTGATCGAGTGGGACACCGCCCTGCCACCGCTGGAGGTGCTGCTGGACGAGGCGGCTCAGGCGGCGCAGCTGCAGCGGGAGGCCGCAGGGCTCCTGCCGTGCGAGCCTGTGTCGCGCCCGGTGCTGTCAAACGCCGCTCCGCCCTCTGACAAGGCTGCCGCAGATCCGCCCACCCCGTCGATGGCCGCGCTGGTACCGCGCAGTTCGAGGCAAGCCCATTGAGTTTCAAGACCGAGACCCTGCGCCAGCGCGCACTGCTCGAGGCCCTGCGCCCGGGGGCCGAGCCCGCAGCGGCTGCACGCCTTCGCGAGCGGGGTGAGGCCCTTGGGCTGGGGCTTGGAGCCTACCGCGCTCATGCCGCCGCGACCGCCGCGCGCGCGCTCCAGGCCGCCTACCCCACGGTGGCTGCGATGGTCGGGGAGGAGGCCCTGGCGTCGCTGGCCCGTGCGCTCTGGCGGGTCTCGCCGCCGCGCTGCGGTGACCTGGCCCAATGGGGCCTGGACCTGCCCGAGTTCATCGAGAGCCGTCGCGACCTCGATCCCTGGCCCTACCTGGCCGATGCCGCCCGGCTCGACGCGGCGATCATCCGCTGCGAATCCGCGACCGATGCCGAGCCCGATCCGGCGTCGCTGGAGCGGCTGGCCCGGCACGACCCCGCCCGGCTGCGCCTGCGGCTGTTGCCCTGCGTGCAGCTGCTCGCCAGCCACTGGCCCATCGCCACCCTCCACGCCGCGCACCGCCGGCTCGCGCAAGCCGCAGCCAGCGCATCCGCTGCACCGTCTCTCTGCACAGACGATGACACGGTCCTCGCACCGGCCCGTCAAGCCTTGGCGGCCGGGCGGGCCGAGACGGTGGTGGTGGCGCGCGCGGGCTGGCGTGCCGTCCTGCACGAGATCGAGGCGCCGGCCCTGGCCTGGATGCAGGCGCTGCAGGAACACTGCCCGCTCGACGTGGCGTTGGCGCGTGCGGGCAGCCACTTCGACCTCGAGGCGTGGCTGCGGCAGGCCCTCCTGCAGGGCTGGCTGCAGCATGCCGAGGTCTGCGGTGGTGGGGAGGCGACCGAGATCGGCACGAATGCCATTCACGGGTCCTTGGAGGAAGCCGCACGCCGACCTGTCCAGCAGCCTGGAGAGCCGCCCATTCACCTATCCACTTCCGAGGACCCGCCATGACGATCCCTGCCTGGGCCCACAAGGCCCTCCCCTTGTGCCTCCGGTCGCGCTCCCTGCTCGAAGCGCTGCAGCCCGCGGCGCAGCTCGCCGCACGGCTCTATGTGGGTGAGGCCTTCTTCCGCGCCGGCCTGACCAAGATCGCCGACTGGGAGACCACACGCTTCCTGTTTCAGGAGGAATACCAGGTGCCGCTGTTGTCGCCCGACGTGGCGGCGGTCCTGGGCACAGGGGGTGAGCTCGTGTTGCCTGTGCTGTTGGTGGCGGGTCTCTTCGGACGCGTCGGCGCCCTGGGCCTGCTGGTGATCAATGGGGTGGCGGTGCTGAGCTTGCAGGAGATCGCCCCGGCGGCTCTGCAGCAGCATGTGTTCTGGGGCAGCTTGCTGGTCGCGATCGCTCTTTGGGGGCCGGGCCGCTGGTCGGTCGACGCGGGGTGGTGGCCGCGGCTGGCGTCGAGGCTGCGCTGAGGCGCTGCGGCGGCAACGGTCTGCGCGGGCTCACTCCCGCGGCCTGAAATCGATCAGCATCGAGGACGGCACGCGGCCATCCATGTCGCGTGGCAGGATCTCGGTCTTGTCGATGGCCCGCAGCACGGCCTCGTCCCAGGCGCGCACGCCGCTGGACTGGGTCAGCCGCCGCCCGACGATCGTGCCATCGGGGGCGACCTTCACCTCCACGGTGGCCAGCGGATTGCCGCTCACCTCGTCGGCAAAGGTGATGTTGGGGCGGATGCGGGCCTTGATCCGCCCGGCGTAGCTGGCCGAAGGCCCGGCGCTCTTGGCAGCCGTGCCGGTGCTGCCGGGGGCTCCTGACCCGGTGGGCACCCCCGCGGCCCCCGCCTCGCCGGTGATGCGCCTGAGCGTCTCGGCCCGCAACGCCTCGGTGCGGGCCAGGCGCGCGGCGTCGGCCTTGCGCTGCTTGTCGGCCTCGAGCTTCTCGGCGCGTTGGTCCGCCTCACGCTGGCTGGCCGCACGCTTCTCGGCTTCGCGCTTCTCGGCTTCGCGTCGGTTGGCCTCGCGCTTGTCCGCCTCTTGCCGGGCGAGCTTGAGCTGGCGGGCTTTCTCCTCGGCCCGCGCCTGGGCTTCGCGCTTCTCGCGCTCGACCTGCTGGTCGCGTTTCTCGCGCGCGATGTCGGCTTCGCGCTGCAGGGCCGGGTCGGGCGGTGGCGGGGCGGGCTCGGCGCGCGGCACCGGTTCGGGCCGTGCGGCGTCGGGCGGGGTCGCTGGCGTGGGCGGGACCGGTTCGGGCTCCGCGGCGCGGGGTGCGGCGGCCTGCGGCATGTCAGCCCAGAGCTCGGCCTCGATTGCGGGCGGTGCGGTGCTGCGCCAGCTCACGCCCAGGCTCAGCGCCACGACCAGCAGCGCGTGCGCCAGCAAGGCCAGGGTGGCGGCGCGAGTGAGCCCGCCTGGCTGGCGCGGGCGCAG
>CAISYQ010000540.1 GCA_903889735.1 uncultured Methylibium sp. | reverse complement strand
CTCGAACTACAGCGGCCGGTTGTCCAGCGCACTCGGCAACCGGAAGCCGAACTCCACCAGGGTCTGCTTGCTGGCACGGTCGCCGTTGTACATGCCGCCGAACTGGCCGATCAGCACATGCGATTCGTCCAGGAACATGAGCGCGTCGGCGGGCAGGTAGTCCACCAGGGTGGGCGGCGGATCGCCGGGCGCGGTGCCTGCGAGATGGCGGGAGTAGTTCTCGATGCCCTTGCAGTGGCCGATCTCCTGCAGCATCTCGAGGTCGAAGCGGGTGCGCTGCTCGATGCGCTGGGCCTCCACCAGCTTGCCAGCGGCCACGAATTCGGCCAGCCGCGTGCGCAGCTCGTCCTTGATGCCCTCAACCGCCCGCAGCACCTGCTCGCGCGGGGTGACGTAATGGCTGGACGGGTAGACCACGAAGCGCGGCACCTTCTGCCGGATGCGGCCGGTGAGGGGGTCGAACAGGCTCAGCGATTCGATCTCGTCGTCGAACAGCTCGATGCGGATGGCGAGCTCGGAGTGCTCGGCCGGGAAGACATCGATGGTGTCGCCACGGACCCGGAAGGTGCCCCGCGAGAAATCGGTGTCGTTGCGCTTGTACTGCATGCGGATCAGCTGCGCGATCAGGTCGCGCTGGTCCAGCTTGGCGCCGGTGCGCAGGATCAGCCGCATCTCGAGGTAGTCCTCGGGCTTGCCGATGCCGTAGATCGCCGAGACGCTGGCCACGATCACCACATCGCGCCGCTCCAGCAGGCTCTTGGTGGCCGACAGGCGCATCTGCTCGATGTGCTCGTTGATCGCGCTGTCTTTCTCGATGAAGAGGTCGCGCTGCGGGACATAGGCTTCCGGCTGGTAGTAGTCGTAGTAGCTGACGAAGTACTCGACCGCGTTCTTCGGGAAAAACTCGCGGAACTCGCTGTACAGCTGGGCTGCGAGCGTCTTGTTGGGCGCAAACACGATGGCCGGCCGGCCCATCCGCGCGATCACGTTGGCCATGGTGAAGGTCTTGCCCGAGCCGGTCACACCCAGCAGGGTCTGGAACACCTCGCCGTCTTGGATACCCTCGACCAGCTGCGCAATGGCCTGCGGCTGGTCACCGGCCGGCGGGTAGGGCATGAAGAGCTGGAAGGGCGAGCCGGGGAAGCTCGCGAACTCGCCCTGTGGGGCCGGGGCCTCGGCCATGGCGAGCCCGGTGTCGGTCCGGTCAAGGGCGGTTTCAGGAGGAGCGTCGGCGGTCAGGGGCAGTGCGGCCATGGGCGGGCTCGATAGAATTCGGGGTAATCCCGGAGGATCCGGGAAACCCGCCAGAGTAGCGGATTCGGGATCCCCTTTCCAACCACCGCCGAGTCAAAGCCACCATGTCAGCCCTCTTTGCCGCCGTCGAAATGGCGCCCCGTGATCCGATCCTGGGCCTCAACGAGCAGTTCAACGCCGACCCCAACCCCGCCAAGGTCAACCTCGGCGTCGGCGTCTACACCGATGAGAACGGCAAGCTGCCGCTGCTGAAATGCGTGGCCGAGGCCGAACGCCAGATGCTCGCGTCGCCCAAGGCCAAGGGCTACCTGCCGATCGACGGCATCGCCGCCTACGACAAGGCAGTGCAGGGGCTGGTGTTCGGCGAGGCCGCCACGGCCAGCGGTCGCATCGCCACCGTGCAGGCCCTGGGCGGCACCGGCGGCCTGAAGGTGGGCGCCGATTTCCTCAAGCGCCTGAGCCCCGGCGCCCAGGTGCTGATCAGCGATCCGAGCTGGGAGAACCACCGGGCCCTCTTCACCAACGCCGGCTTCAAGGTCGGGACCTACCCCTACTACGACCCCGCCGTGCGCGGCATCGCCTTCGGGCCGCTGCTGGCCGCGCTGAACGCCGCCGAGGCCGGCACCATCGTCGTGCTGCACGCCTGCTGCCACAACCCCACCGGCTGCGACCTCAGTGCCGCCCAATGGGGGCAGGTGATCGACACGGTCAAGGCCCGCGGCCTGGTGCCCTTCCTCGACATGGCCTACCAGGGCTTCGGCCAGGGCATCGCCGAGGACGGCGCGGTGGTGCAGCAGTTCCTGGCCGCGGGCCTGGACTTCTTCGTCTCGACCAGCTTCAGCAAGAGCTTCTCACTCTACGGCGAGCGCGTCGGCGCGCTGAGCGTGGTGTGCGCCAGCAAGGAAGAGGCGGCGCGGGTGCTGAGCCAGCTCAAGATCGTGATTCGCACCAACTACTCCAACCCGCCGACCCATGGCGCGGCCGTCGTCGCGGCGGTGCTGACCACCCCCGTCCTGCGCACGATGTGGGAGGAGGAGCTCGCCGGGATGCGTCAGCGCATCAAGGCCATGCGCGTTGCACTGGTGGCCCGACTGAAGACCGCCGG
>CAISYQ010000539.1 GCA_903889735.1 uncultured Methylibium sp. | reverse complement strand
GGCGGCGACCGCTCGCACGAGTTCCAGGTGATCGCCGACACCGGCGAGGACGCCATCGTCTACTGCCCGACCAGCGACTACGCGGCCAACATCGAGCTGGCCGAATGCCTGGCCCTGGGCGCGCCGCGGCCTGCCCCCACCCAGGCGCAGATCAAGGCGCCCACCCCCGGCAAGAGCAGCTGCGCCGACGTGGCCGTCCTGCTGGGCCTGCCGATCGATCGCACCGTGAAGTCGCTGGTGCTCGCCACCGACCGCCGGGACGAGGCGGGCGAGCCCCTGGAGGCCACCGTCTGGCTGCTGCTGGTGCGCGGCGACCACGAACTCAACGAGGTCAAGGCCGGCAAGATCGAGGGCCTGAAGGCGGGCTTCCGCTTCGCCACCGCGGCCGAGATCGAGACCCACTTCGGCTCGCGCCCGGGCTACCTGGGTCCGGTCGGGATGACCCGGCCGGTGAAGGTGATCGCCGACCGCACGGTCGCGGCCATGGCCGATTTCGTCTGCGGCGCCAACGAGGCCGACTTCCACTTCACCGGCGTCAACTGGGGCCGCGACCTGCCCGAGCCCGACCTCGTGGCCGACATCCGCAATGCGGTGGCCGGCGACCCCTCGCCCGACGGCCAGGGCGTGCTCGCGATCCAGCGCGGCATCGAGGTCGGCCATGTGTTCTTCCTCGGCACCAAGTACAGCGCGGCGATGAATGCCACCTTCCTTGACGAGACCGGGAAGCCGCGCCTGATGGAGATGGGCTGCTACGGCATCGGCGTCACCCGCATCCTGGGGGCGGCCATCGAGCAAAGCCACGACGAGCGCGGCATCGTCTGGCCCGACGCCATCGCACCCTTCACGGTGGTGGTTTGCCCGATCGGCTACGAGCGCAGCGCCGAGGTCAAGGCCGCCGCCGATCGCCTTCACGACGAGCTGCTGGCCGCGGGCCTGGACGTGCTGCTCGACGACCGCGGCGAGCGCCCCGGCGCCATGTTCGCCGACTGGGAACTGATCGGCGTGCCGCACCGGGTCGTGATCTCCGACCGCGGGCTCAAGGAAGGCCTGCTCGAGTACCAGGCGCGCCGCGACACCGAGGCGCGCAAGGTGGCGACGGGCGACATCGCCGCCTTCGTGAAGGGACAGCTCGCGGCGTGAACCCGAACCGATCGCTCCGGCACGCCCGCCGCGCCCTGCTCGGCGCCGGTGTGGCTGCGGGGTTTGGTCTGGGGCTGATGCCGTTCGAGGCCAGGGCCGGCACGCAGGCCGAGGAACCGCTGGCCGATTCGGTCAGCTCGGCCTTGTCGGCCGCGATCGCCAGCGCAGCCCCCCCCCGGCCCAGCTTCGACAGCCCCGCCCAACGCCTGGCCTTCCTGCGCTGGCTGGGCAGCAGCAGCGAGCGCCTGCGCAGCCGCCACCCCGACGCGCGCAGCCGCACCGAATTCCTGGAGACCCTCTGGTACGAGAGCAAGCGCGCCGGCCTGGAGCCGGCCCTGGTGCTGGGCCTGATCCAGGTCGAGAGCGGCTTTCGCAAGTACGCGGTCAGCAGCGCCGGGGCGCGCGGCTACATGCAGGTGATGCCGTTCTGGACCCGCCTGATCGGCAACGGCGACCCCGCCACGCTCTTCCACCTGCAGACCAACCTGCGTTTCGGCTGCGTGATCCTGCGCCACTACCTCGACATCGAGCGCGGCGACCTCTTCATGGCCCTGGGCCGCTACAACGGCAGCCGCGGCCGTGCCGAATACCCCAGCGCCGTGCTGGCGCTGCGGCGCCAATGGGATGCCGGCGAGGCGACGTCGGTGGCCGGCCGCTGAGCAGAGGGCGGTAGCTCCAGGAACCAGACCGGGCCGGTCGCCTCTTCCTCACCGCCCAGCGCCCGAACAGGCGGGCTGAGGAGCCTGACCCGCGGCCCGTTCAGAGCCCGTTCCAGGCGCGGGGTGCGGCGGTGTCCAGGCCGAGCAGGGCCAGCACCCGCTCGACGGTGTCGTTCACCAGCTCGTCGATCGAGGCCGGCCGGTGGTAGAAGGCCGGCAGCGGCGGGAACACGACGCCGCCCATCTCCGTCACCGCGGTCATGTTGCGCAGATGGGCCAGGTTGAAGGGCGTTTCGCGGACCATCAACACCAGGCGGCGGCGCTCCTTGAGCGTCACGTCGGCAGCGCGGGTCAGCAGGTTGTCGCCCAGGCCATGCGCGATGGCGGCCAGCGACTTCATCGAGCAGGGTGCCACCACCATCGCCGCGGTCGCGAAGCTGCCGCTGGCAATGCAGGCCCCCACGTCACCCGGCGAATGCGCGTGGTCGGCCAGCGCCTCCAGCGCGCGGCGGTCCAGGCCGAGCTCGTGGTGGGCATTGAGCACGCCGGCCGGCGTGGCGACCAGGTGGGTCTCGGCGCCGAGCGCGCGCGCGCGCTCCAGCAGCCGCGTGCCGTAGACGGCGCCGGTGGCGCCGGTGATGCCGACGACGATGCGTGGGGTCATGGCCAGGGTCCGTGAGGGCAATGGGGGGAGATCAGAGAGCCGGGCGACGTCTGCGCGGTCAGCGCCGCTGAACGGAGTACGCCTCGGATCGAGCCTCAGTGCCCACCTCGGCGCCCAGGCCGTTGCGAGACATGAGAAACCCGCGCCCGGCGCGGGTTCCGGCCAAGCTCAGGCGCTCAACAGCGTCTTCAGTTCGCCCGCCTCGTGCATCTCCATCATGATGTCGGAGCCGCCCACGAACTCGCCGTTGACGTAGAGCTGGGGGATCGTCGGCCAGTTGGCGTAGGCCTTGATGCCCTGGCGAACCGCCTCGTCCTCGAGGACGTTGACCGTGGACGGGGCGCTCACGCCGTTGGCCTTGAGGATCTGGATCGCGCGGCCGGAGAAGCCGCACATCGGGAACTGGGCGGTGCCCTTCATGAACAACACGACCTTGTGGCTCTTGACGAGCTGGTCGATGCGTTGGTGGACGTCGGTGGGGGTCTCGGTCATGGTGCACTCTCTGAACATTGCGGGAAACACCCGCGGTTATACGGCAAAGCGAGGGGTCGCGGCGTGCGCGGGTCACAAGCCCCGGTGCGTCAGCCCCCAGGCGCCCGCCCCCCACTGCAGCGCGGCCGACCGGCCAGATCATGGCGGCTCTGGACCTCCTCCAGCCCGGCGGCGTCCAGCAGGGCCCGCACGGCCTCGGCCTGCTCGAAGCCATGTTCCAGCAGCAACCAGCCCCCGGGCACCAGATGCCCCGGGGCGGCGGCCGCGATCCGACGGATCGCGTCCAGCCCGTCGGCGCCGGCGGTCAGGGCCTGGAGGGGTTCATGCCGCAGGGCGGCCAGGTGGGGGTCGCCCTCGGCGATGTAGGGCGGGTTGCCGACGATGAGGTCGAAGCGCTCCCCGGCCAGGGCCGAGAACCAGTCGCTCAGCAGCCAGCGCAGCGACAGGCCCAGGCGCGC
>CAISYQ010000538.1 GCA_903889735.1 uncultured Methylibium sp. | reverse complement strand
GTCCATCACGATCTCGCCGGTGACGCTGGCGCGCAGGCCGATCTTGCCGTGGATGGTCGGGGTGGTGAGGCCCTTCATGCCGCGCTCGAGGACGAACCCGCGGATCTGCCCACCGTCGTCCTTGGCCCAGATCACGAACACATCGGCGATCGGGCTGTTGGAGATCCACATCTTGGCGCCCGTGAGCACGTAGCCACCCGCCACACTGCGCGCGCGCGTGACCATGCTGCCGGGGTCGGAGCCATGGTCAGGCTCGGTCAGGCCAAAGCAGCCTATCCATTCGCCGCGGGCCAGCTGGGGCAGGAATTTCTGCTTTTGCGCTTCGCTGCCGAAGGTCTCGATCGGCAGCATCACGAGCGAGGACTGCACGCTCATCATCGAGCGGTAGCCCGAATCGACTCGCTCCACCTCGCGCGCGATCAAGCCGTAGCAGACATAGCTCAGCCCGGCGCCGCCATAGGCCTCGCTGACGGTCGGGCCCAGCAGTCCGAGCGCCCCCATCTCGCGGAAGATGGCCGGGTCGGTGCGCTCGTGCCGGAAGGCCTCGAGCACCCGCGGCGCCAGCCGGTCCTGGGCATAGGCGCGCGCAGCGTCGCGGACCTGGCGTTCGTCGCTCTCCAGCTGCTGCTCCAGCAGCAAGGGGTCGTCCCAGTGGAAGAGGGTCTTCGGCATGATTCGTGGCAGGTCGCCCGATGCGAGCACCGAAGACGCAGCGAGTTGGAGTGATGGGGCGAGATCATAGGCACTTGCCTTGGCCCGGGCAAACGATGGCGGGAACGGTGCAGGGACCATGCAACCGTTAACCTGCGGACCGTCACACTTGAATACCTGCGCACCCGCCCACCCCGGAGAAACTGCATGACCGACGCTTCCGCCTACACCCCGCCCGCCGTCTGGACCTGGAACAAGCCCAGCGGCGGGCGCTTCGCCAGCATCAACCGGCCCATCGCCGGGTCCACGCACGAGAAGGAGCTGCCGGTAGGTCGCCACCCCCTGCAGCTCTACTCGCTGGCCACGCCCAACGGCGTGAAGGTGACGGTGATGCTGGAGGAACTTCTGGCGCTGGGCCACAGCGGCGCCGAGTACGACGCCTGGCTGATCCGCATCCAGGAGGGCGACCAGTTCGGCAGCGGCTTCGTGGGGGTCAATCCCAACTCCAAGATCCCGGCCCTGCTGGACCGCAGCGGGGCCACGCCGGTCAGGGTGTTCGAGTCGGGCGCGATCCTGCTCTACCTGGCCGAGAAGTTCGGCGCCTTCCTGCCCTCCGAGCCGTCCGCTCGCGCCGAATGCCTGAGCTGGCTGTTCTGGCAGATGGGCAGCGCGCCCTACCTGGGTGGCGGCTTCGGCCACTTCTATGCCTACGCGCCCACCAAGATCGAATACGCCATCGACCGCTTCGCGATGGAAGCCAAGCGCCAGATGGACGTGCTCAACCGCCGCCTGGCCGAGAGCCCCTACCTGGCAGGCGACACCTACACGGTGGCCGACATCGCCGTCTGGCCCTGGTACGGCGCGCTGGCCAAGGGAGAGATCTACGAGGCGGCCGAGTTTCTGCAAGTGCAGGAGTACCCGCATGTGCAGCGCTGGGCCGAACAGATCGCGCAGCGCCCAGCGGTGCAGCGCGGTCGCCGCGTCAACCGCACCTGGGGTGAGCCCGACAGCCAGCTGCCCGAACGCCACGAGGCCAGCGACCTTGACTTGCCCGCCAAGCCCGCCACGCCATGACCATCACCCTCTACGACTGCGCCACCGCCCCCAGCCCGCGCCGCGCCCGCATCCTGCTGGCCGAGAAGGGTGTGGCCCATGAGACGGTGCCGGTGGATCTGCGCAACCAAGAGCAATTGAGCGACGCCTACCGCGCCATCAACCCGCAGTGCACCGTGCCCGCGCTGCGCACGGACGACGGCCTGCTGCTCACCGACAACGCGGCCATCACCGCCTGGCTGGAGGCGCGCTTCCCGCAGCCGCCGCTGCTGGGCCGCACGCCGGCGGACCAGGCCGAGATCGCCAGTTGGAACTGGCGGGTGGAATTCGAGGGCCTGATGGCCGTGGCCGAGGCCTTGCGCAACAGCGCCCCCTCCATGGCCCGCCGCGCGCTGCCTGGGCCGGTGGACTACCCGCAGATCCCCGAGCTGGCTCAGCGCGGCCTGGCGCGCGTGCAGGCATTCTTCGAGGTGCTGAACGAGCGCCTGGTCGGCCGCGATTTCATCGCCGCGGGCCAGTTCAGCATCGCCGACATCACGGCCGTTGTGGCGGTGGACTTTGCGCGCGTGGTCAAGGTGAGGGTGGGCGAGGACCATCCGCACCTGGCGCGCTGGCGAGAGTCCATGGCGCAGCGGCCATCGATGTCCTTGTAGTGGCGCTCAACCCGCCCCGCGTGAGCCCAAGGGCCGGGCCTACACTGTGACCGACATGATCGCCGGCGCCGGGTGACTGCCCCGCGCGGCCAGCCTCCTCACCATCCGGGTTCACGCCGCCATGCTCGATTCCCTGAAACGCTGGATAGCCGGTAACCGCCAAGGACCCGAGGGCCGGAACCTCGAGGGTTGGGCACGCCAACGCAAGCTGTCTCTGAAGCGCGTGCGCGACAACGGGGGGCTCGTGATCGAGGGCGCATTGCTCGGCAAGCCCTGGCGGATGGAGTGGGGCCCGCCGCAGCGGGACTACATCGAGGGGCGGGAGCTGCGCCTGCGCATGGACCTCGGCCTGCCGCCTGAGCTGCAGATGGCGGTGCTCTCCAAGACCCTGGCCGAGACGCTCGAGCAGCGCGCCTACGCCGTCTTTACCCAGGACACCCAGACCCGGATCGACTCCGGCATGCCCGAGGAAGTTCGCTGGCTGGCGATGTTCCCCAAGACCGCGGTGCCGGCCATGAGGCCGGTCCGAGCGCGGTTCTCGTCCATCGCGGTGGAACCGGAGTCGCTGACCGCCTGGCTGGACACCGATCTGGCCGCGCAACTCGCGGCGGCCACGCGCGAGTGGCTGGCCGAAGCCCAGCCCTTCGTCATGATGACGCTGCGCGGGCGCCTGTACCTGCGCACCGCTGCGGCGCAGCCCGATGTGGCGCTGCTGGACGGTGTGCTCGCGCTGGTCGAGGTGGCCGCGCGGCGGGCGCAGGCGGCGGGCGAGGCCGCAAGAGCCCGTGAGGGCCTGAAGGGCCGCGGTGGCAGCGAAGGCACCGGCCGCACCACCGCCTTTGCGGATACTTCGGTGGAGGCCGCACCGGGCGTTCCCGGGGCACCCCAGGGCGCCACCGCCTGGGGCCCCTTGCCGCCCCTGGACTGAGCCTCCGGGGCCACGCCGGGCCCCCAGAGAGCGGCCTTCTGGGGGGCGATCAGCGCAACGTTAAGCCCGAGGCGCTCACGGCGGGCGGCTCGGGCCGGCTCACCGGCTGTCCCTACCGGCTCACGGGCCGTACCTACCGGGTCATCCAGGGCCCACCGGCCGCGGATCAGGCCGCGGCGTGGCGCCCAAGCTCCAGCTTGGCGATGGCGTTGCGGTGCACCTCGTCGGGGCCGTCGGCAAAGCGCAGCGTGCGCGCGTGGGCGTAGAGGTAGGCCAGCGGGAAGTCCTCGCACAGGCCACCCGCACCATGCGCCTGGATCGCCCAGTCGATGACCTGACCGGCCATGTTCGGCGCCACAACCTTGATCATCGCGATCTCGGCGCGGGCCTCCTTGTTGCCGGCCACATCCATCATCCAGGCGGCCTTGAGGGTCAGCAGCCGGGCCATGTCGATGCGGCAGCGCGCCTCGGCGATGCGCTCGCGGGTCACGCCTTGCTCGGCGATGGGGCGGCCGAAGGCCACGCGTGCGGTCGTGCGCTTGCACATCAGCTCGAGCGCGCGCTCGGCCAGGCCGATCAGCCGCATGCAGTGGTGGATGCGTCCCGGGCCCAGGCGACCCTGGGCGATCTCGAAGCCGCGGCCCTCGCCGAGCAGGATGTTCGAGGCGGGCACCCGCACGTTCTCGAAGCGCATGTCCATGTGGCCGTGGGGCGCGTCGTCGTAGCCGAACACCGAGAGCGGCCGCAGGATCTTGATCCCCGGCGTGTCGGCCGGCAGCAGGATCATCGACTGCTGGCTGTGGCGCGGCGCCGAGAAGTCGGTCTTGCCCATGAGGATGTAGATGGCGCAGCGCGGGTCGCCCGCACCGGAGATCCACCACTTGCTGCCGTTGACGACATAGTCATCGCCGTCGCGCTCGATGCGGGTGGCGACGTTGGTGGCGTCCGACGAGGCCACATCGGGCTCGGTCATCGCGAAGGCGCTGCGGATCTCGCCGCGCAACAGCGGCGCCAGCCAGCGCTGTTGTTGCTCCGCGCTGCCGTAGCGCAGGAGGGTCTCCATGTTGCCGGTGTCGGGCGCCGAGCAGTTGAAGACCTCGCTGGCCCAGGGCACCCGCCCCATGATCTCGGCCAACGGTGCGTACTCCTGGTTGTTCAGCCCGGCGCCATGGGTGCCCACCTTGCTGTGCTCGCGTTCGGCCACCTGGGGCATGAAGAGGTTCCACAGACCGGCTTCGCGCGCCAGCGGCTTGAGGTCCTCGATCACCGTCAAGGGGGTCCAGCGCCGCCCGGCCTGGGTGTTGGCCTCGATCTCGGCGGCGAAGCGCGGTTCGGCCGGGTAGACATGGCGGTCCATGAAGGCGTTCAGCCGGGCCTGGAACTCTTTGGTACGCGGTGAGAAGTCGAAGTCCATGGTGTGCTTTCTTGTATTGGTTCGGGATCAGCGCATCGACTGGACGATGGACCAACCCATCTCGGCCAGAGGCCGGGCGCCAGCGCCTGCCTGGCGGGCCTGCTCGCTGGCGGCGGTGCCGTCGACCACCCGCTTGGCGATGCCCTGCAGGATGCCGCCCATGCGAAACAGGTTGTAGGCCAGGTAGAAGTTCCAGTCAGTCACCAGTGCGTCAGGCCGGCGGCCGGTGCGATCGCAGTAGCGGGCGATGTAGGTCGACTCGTCCGGGATGCCGAGCGCGGCCAGATCCAGCCCGCCAATGCCCCGGAAGGTGCCGGGTGAGATGCGCCAGCTCATGCAGTGGTAGCTGAAATCGGCCAGCGGGTGGCCCAGGGTCGACAGCTCCCAGTCGAGCACCGCCAGGATGCGCGGCTCGGTGGGGTGGAAGATCAGGTTGTCCAGGCGGTAGTCGCCGGGGACGATGGACACCAGCGAGGCATCGCGGGCGCTCTCGGGGATGTTCAACGGCAGCCATTCGATGAGCCGCTCCATCGCCTCGATCGGCTCGGTCACCGAGGCCAGGTACTGGCGGGTCCAGCGGCCGATCTGGCGCTCGAAGTAGTTGCCCGGCTTGCCGAAACTCTCAAGCCCCCGGTCAGCGTAATTCACCCGGTGCAGGGCCGACATCACGCGGTTCATCTCGTCGTAGACCGCGCCACGCTCCGCCAGGCTCAGCTCGGGCAGGTCCTGGCGCCACAGCACGCGGCCTTCCACATGCTCCATCAGGTAGAAGGCGCGTCCGATGATCGACTCGTCCTCGCACAGCAGCAGCATCTGCGGCACCGGCACCTCGCTGCCGGACAGCGCGCGCATCACGGTGAACTCCCGCTCGATCGCATGCGCCGACGGCAGCAGCTTGGCCACCGGCCCGGGCTTGGTCCGCATCACGTAGCTGCGCGACGGCGTGTCCAGGCGGTAGGTCGGGTTGGACTGCCCGCCCTTGAACTGCTCGACGCTCAGCGGGCCGGCAAAGCCCGCAAGGTGTTGTGTCAGGTAGGCCTGCAGTGGGGCGGTGTCGAAGGCATGGGCTCCGCTGACAGGTTTGGTTCCGGTGTTGACATCCATCGTGTGATTCAGTGTGCAAGAGATGCCGTGGGCGGCACCCGGGTCAGCGCTCGGCAATCGCGAGCAATTTCTCTCTGGACAGCACCACCAGCCGGGTCGGCTCGACGCGCACGGCACCGTCGCGCTCGAAGCCCTTGAGCTCCTGGTTGACGCGCTGCCGCGACGCCCCCAGCAACTGCGCCAGGTCTTCCTGGGCGAGTTGCAGACCGATGCGGATCTCCTCGCCCTGGGCGATGCCGTAGCTGCGTGCGAGCAGCAGGATCTGCTTGGCCAGCCGCGCGGCGAGTGGGCGGGTGTTGAGGTCCTCGAAGAGGTCGAACATCAGCCTCAGCCGGCGGCATTGCAGCCTCAGCAGGGCGTCGTAGAGCTCCACATGCTGGCTCAGCAGTTCGCGGAAATCGGCCTTGCGGACCACCAGCAGCGTGGTGTCGCCGTGGGTGCTGGCGTCGTGGGTGCGCGGCAGACCGTCGAACAGCGAGATGTCGCCAAACCAGGTGCCGGGCTCGACGTAGGTCAGCGCGACCTGCTTGCCCGAGAGCGAGACCGAACTGACCCGTACGGCGCCTTTGGCCACACCCCACCATTCGTCGGGGAGGGCGCCTCGGATCGAGAGCTGCGCGCCGTCGGAATGGCGCCTCGCCTGGGAGCGCGAGAGGATGGCTTCGCGCAGTGCAGGCGAGAGTTTGCTGAACCAAGGGCCGGCGTCGATGTGATGTTGCTCATCGAGTGTAAGAGCGGGGGGGTGCATGTTTTGTCCCTGACGCGACAACCGCGTCGCAGCTTGCCCTCGCATTGTCCATGCCCTGGTTGGCGTGAGGATTGCAGTAAGGTGTGCGCGTGAAACCGCCCTGGCGCCCGTCCGATCCTGCGCTTCCCGCGACCCACCGCCATGAGCGCTTGGACGCACTGCGCGGTGCGGCCATCGTCTGGATGGCGGTCTTCCACTTCGGCTTCGATCTGGCGCACTTCCGGCTGATCGAGGCCGACTTCCACCGCGATCCGTTCTGGCTTCACCAGCGCACCGCGATCGTGAGCCTCTTCCTCTTCTGCGCCGGCCTCGGTCAGGCTGTGGCCATGGCGTCGCGCCCCACCAGGCTGCGCTTTTGCCCACGCTTCTGGTGGCGGTGGGGGCAGGTGGCCGGCTGCGCCCTGTTGGTGAGCGCGGGCAGCGCGCTGATGTTCCCGGGCAGCTGGATCAGCTTCGGCGTGCTGCACGGGATCGCGGTGATGCTGGTCCTCATGCGGCTGAGCGCTGACTGGGGACGCTGGCTGTGGCCGCTTGGTCTGCTGGCACTGCTGCTGCCGCAGTGCGTCCAGTCGCCGCTCTTCGATTCGCGCCTGACCGACTGGTTGGGCCTGGTCACCCGCAAGCCGGTCACCGAGGACTGGGTGCCGGTCCTGCCCTGGTTGGGCGTCATGTGGTGGGGACTCGCGGCGGGCCAGTGGGTGCTGGCGCACCGCCCGGCGTGGTTGTCGGGTGGCCTGCCTCGGGGCCTCGCGCCGCTGGCCACGCTCGGTCGCTGGAGCCTGTCGTTCTACATGCTGCACCAGCCGGTGCTGATCGGCGCGGTGATGTTCTGGCTGGCGCTGACGCGCCAATGACGCACTGAAGCTTGGAGGGCCTCCTGCGCTGGAGCGCGCGGGAGCCGCGAGCCACCGGGCCGGCAGGCTTCGGCCACAACGGCGGGATGCGCCGCGCGACCTTGAGCCACGTCACGCCACGCCAAGAAAAAAGCGCCCCTCAGGGCGCCTTGTCTGAAGCCGGAGCGGCTCAGTTGAATTTGTAATCGGTCTTGGTCTTGGCCCGCAGGTCGTCGCGGAACTTGGCGAGCTTCTGCTGTTCGAGGTGCTGAACGATCTGGCCCTTCACTTCCTCGAAAGGCGGGAACTGCGCGTCGCGCACATCGTCGAGCTTGAGGATGTGCCAGCCGAACTGGCTCTTCACCGGCGTCTCGGTCATGGCGCCCTTGGCCAGTGCGGTCATGGCATTCGAGAACTCGGGCACGAAGCTGGCCGGTGCGGCCCAGTCGAGATCGCCACCCTTGGCGGCCGAGCCGGCGTCCTTGCTGGACTTCTTGGCCAGTTCCTCGAAGCTCGCGCCGCCCTTGATCTGCGCAATCAGCGACTTTGCATCATCTTCCTTCTCGACCAGGATGTGGCGAACGCGGTATTCCTTGCCGCCGACCGATTGGCCCTTGAATTTTTCGTATTCGGCGCGCTGCTCGGCCTCGGTCACCGGGTTCTTCTTGCGGAAGTCGTCGAAGAGCTCGCGTTGCAGCAGGGCCTGGCGGGCGGTCTCCATCTGGATCTTGTACTCGGGGCTGGCGGCCAGGCCGCGCTTCTCGGCCTCCTGGACGAAGATCTCGCGCATCACGACCTCGTCCTTGACACGCTTGTCCAGGTCGGGCGGCACCGGCTGGCCCGCGGCCTCGGCCTGGCGCGTCACTTGCTGGACCAGCACGTCGGCACGCGCCTTGGGCACCGCCTTGCCGTTGACGATGGCGATGTTCTGGGCTGAGGCGAGCAATGGGGCCATCAGCGCGCCCATCAGGACGATCGACGAGAGGCGGGCGGTCAGTTGCAGCGGGTTCATCAGGGCTTACCTAGTTGGGGGAAGGGATTGCGGTCGGGCTTGACGGGGAGGGGGCGCCTCGTGAGAAGCCCCGGGGCCGGTCACCGAGTGTGCCAACCGGGCGGCGGTGTCAGGCTGCAGAAGCCTCGCCGGGTGTCAGCGTGACCAGGGCCAAGGCGTGGATGCCGTTGGGCATCCAAATGCGCAGAGGATCATACACAAGGCGGTGTCGCGCAACCCGGCTGAGCCCCTCGAAACAGGGGCTGACGATACGGACCGAGAAATGCCGTCCCTCGCGGGCCCCGGCGTGGCCGGCGTGCAGGTGGCTGTCGTCAGTGACCACGAGCGATTCGGGTTGGAGCGCGGCGCGCAGGGCGGCTTCCACCGCCTGCGCATCGGGGGCCGAAGAGGGCGGCGCTGAGCCGGAGATAGGCCCCTCACTCATGGCCGGCCTCGATATGGCGGCTGAGGTAGAGGCCCTGGGCCAGCGTGAAGAGCAGCATCAGGCCGATGCCGCCAAAGAGCTTGAAGTCGACCCAGATCTCGGTCGAGAACTGGTAGGCCACGAACAGGTTGGCCAGCCCCATGAAGGCAAAGAAGGCGACCCACATCAGCGTCAGACGGCGCCAGACGGGGTCGGGCAGGGTCAACTGTTCGCCGAGCAGGGTGCGCAGCAGGCTGCGGCCCGTGAGGAGCTGGGTGAGCGCCAGTGCGCCGCCCATCAGCCAGTAAAGCACGCTCGGCTTCCACTTGATGAAGGTCTCGTTCTGGAACCACACCGTGGCGCCGCCGAACACCGCGACCACGGCCAAGCTCACCCACAGCATGGTGTCGACTTTCTGGCCACGCGCCAGCTTCCAGGCGATCTGCACGGCGGTGACCCCGATGGCGGTCAATGTGGCCAGCAGCATGGGCGCGATCTTGGCGGCCACCACGCCGCCCGCCACCAAGAAACCCAGGTGGGCGCTGGCGAAGGCGGCGGCGTCCTCGGGACGGCTGCCCGCGAGTTTGAAGACGATGAAGAACAGCAGGACGGGCAGCAGGTCGGCGAGGAGTTTCATGGGTCAGGTGCAGCGCGGCGGGGCCGGTTGTCGGAAGCCTCAACCCTGGGCGCCAGGCTCGGCGCTGAAGGACAGGGACGCGGAATTGATGCAGAAGCGCTCGCCGGTGGGCGCCGGGCCGTCGTCAAAGACATGGCCAAGGTGGGCGCCGCAGTCCTGGCAGCGCACCTCCACGCGGCGCATGCCGTGGCTGCGGTCCTCGATGCGCTCGATGAGTTCCGCCTGCAACGGCTCGGAATAGCTTGGCCAGCCGCAGCCGGCATCGAACTTGGTCTCGGACGCGAACAGCGGGGCATTGCAACAAATGCAGCGGTAGGTTCCCGCCTGCCAATGGTCCCAGAAGCGGCCGGTGAAGGCACGCTCGGTGGCGGCATGGCGGGTGACCTCGAACTGCATCGGCTCCAGGACGGCGCGCCACTCGGCCTCGGACTTCAGAACCTTGCGCCGGCGCGCGGCATCGTCGGAATGATCGGCACTCATGATGAGCAGGACACCTCCAGCGTCTGGGCCCAGTCGGGCGGGAAATCGGCATAGGCCGCGTGTTCGGGCTGTTCGGCGAAGGGGCGCTCCAGCACCTTCAGCAGGCGCTGCGTTTCGGAGAAATCGCCCCCCTGTGCGGCGCGAATGGCGCTCTCGCACAGATGGTTGCGCAGCACGAATTTCGGGTTGGCGAGCTTCATGCGCGCGGCGCGTTCGACGTCAGGGCTGCCTTCCAGGGCCAAGCGCTGCGCGTAGCGGCCGGCCCAGGCGTCGAAGGCCGCGCGGTCGCGGAACAGGTCGCGCACGGGGTGCGGGTCGGCCGGCGTGAAGTCGGCCAGCCGCCGCCAGGCGATCGTGTGGTCGGTGCGCTCCATCGCCAGGAGGGCGAGCCAGTCGTCGGCCAGGGCCACATCGCCGTCCTGGGCGCTGGCCAGACCGAGCTTGGCGCGGTGGCGGGTCCGCAGGGCGGCTTGGAGAGTGGCCTCATAGGGCTCGAGCGCGGCGAGCGCCAGCTCGGTGGTGGCCTCGTCGACCTCGCCATCGCCCGCGATCAGCGGCAGCATCGCCTGCCCCAGCGCATGCAGGTTCCATTGACCCACCCGGGGCTGGTTGGCGTAGGTGTAGCGGCCGTGGTGGTCGGAGTGGTTGCAGATGTGGCCGGGGTCGAAGCCGTCCAGGAAGCCGAAGGGGCCGTAGTCGATGGTCAGTCCCAGGACCGACAGGTTGTCGGTGTTCATCACGCCATGGCAGAAGCCCACCGCCTGCCAGTCGGCGATCAGCTCGGCGGTGCGGCGGGTCACGGCCTCGAGCAGCGCGGCGTAAGGATTGGCGGCTTCCAGGCAGCCCGGGAAATGGTGCTCGATGACGAAATCGGCCAAGGTCTTGAGCGCTTCCGACTGGCCATGGTGGGCGAAATGCTCGAAGTGCCCGAAGCGCAGGAAGCTCGGCGCCACGCGGGTCACCACGGCGGCGGTTTCCAGGGTCTCGCGCCGCACGGGCAGGGCGGAGCCGACCAGGGCCAGCGCGCGTGTCGTCGGGATGCCCAGGTGGTGCATGGCCTCGGAGCAGAGAAATTCGCGGATCGATGAGCGCAGCACCGCCCGTCCGTCGCCCATGCGCGAGTAGGGCGTGGGGCCGCCACCCTTGAGCTGGATCTCCATCGGCCCGGCCGGGGTGACCAGCTCGCCCAGCAGCAGGGCGCGTCCGTCGCCCAGCTGCCCGGCCCAGGCGCCGAACTGGTGGCCGCTGTAGACGGTGGCCAGCGGGTCGCAGCCCGGCCAGGGCGTTCCACCCGAGAGCGCCTCGAGGGCCTGCGGACCGAGGATGTCAGCGCCATCGGCCCCCTCCGTTGCCCAGCCCAGCAAGGCGGCCGTGGAGGCGCTGACCGCCACCCATTGAGGGTCGGGCAAGGCCTGGGCGCGCAGGCGCGTGAAGAAGGCGGGGCCGAGGTCCGCGTAACGGTTGACCCAGCGCTGGGGCTGCGGTGCCCGTTCCGCGGGCTCGCAGGCTGTCTGCGTCTCATGGGCTGCAATCATGTGCAGAGTCTAGCCAGCGCTGACACGCCGAGCGGCCGCTAGGGCTTACCCGCAGCCGCTGGGCCGGGTGGGGCTCCGTATCATCCGGCGGCTTGAATCCAGGCATTACCCCAAGCAACCGGAGACAGAAGATGTCAAAACTGATGGGCCAGATGATGCAGCAGCCGCTGCTGATTTCTTCCCTGCTCGTGCATGCCGAGCGCCACCATGGCGAGCAGGAGATCGTCTCGCGTCGCGTCGAGGGCGACATCCACCGCACCACCTACCGCGACCTCGCCGGGCGCTCGCGCCGGGTCGCCAATGCGCTGACCACGCTGGGCGTTCAGGCAGGCGACCGCATCGGGACGCTGGCGTGGAACGGCTACCGCCACATGGAGCTCTACTACGGCGTCTCGGGCTCGGGCGCTGTGCTGCACACGCTGAACCCGCGCCTGCACCCCGACCAGGTGGTCTACATCGCCGACCATGCCGAAGACCAGGTGCTGTTCTTCGACCTGAGCTTCCTCCCGCTGGTGGAAGCCGTGGCGCACCGCACCAAGACCATCCGCCACTTCGTGCTGATGACCGACCGGGCGCACATGCCGGCCAGTACCAAGATCCCCCAGCTGCTCTGCTACGACGACCTGCTCGACGCCGCCAGCGACCAGTACCACTGGCCCAGCTTCGACGAGAACACCGCCGCCTGCCTCTGCTACACCTCGGGCACCACCGGCAATCCCAAGGGCGTGCTCTACAGCCACCGCTCCACGGTGCTGCACACCTATGCAGCTGCACTGCCCGATGCACTCAACTGCTCGGCGCGCGACGTCATCCTGCCGGTCGTGCCGATGTTCCACGTCAACGCCTGGGGCCTGCCCTATGTGGGCTGCATGACCGGTGCCAAGCTGGTGTTCCCGGGGGCGGGTTTGGACGGCAAGTCGCTGTACGAGCTGTTCGAGTCCGAGAAGGTCACGATGTCGGCCGGCGTGCCCACGGTCTGGCAGGGGCTGCTGACCTATGTGGAAACCAACGGCCTGAAGTTCTCCACCATGAAGCGCACGGTGATCGGCGGTTCGGCCTGTCCGCCGGCCATGATCCGGACCTTCGGCGACAAGTACGGCGTGCATGTCCTGCACGCCTGGGGCATGACCGAGATGAGCCCCCTGGGCACGGCCTGCACATTCAAGGCCCGCCACCTCGACATGACCCAGGACCAGCGCTACGAGGTGATGGCACGCCAGGGCCGGGCCATCTACGGCGTGGACATGAAGATCGTCGGCGAGGACGGCGCCGAGCTGCCCTGGGACAGCCAGGCCTCGGGCGACCTGCTGGTGCGCGGCCCCTGGATCGTCTCGGAGTATTTCAAGGGCGAGGGCGGCAACCCGCTCCAGGACGGCTGGTTCCCCACCGGCGACGTGGCCAAGATCGACGCCGATGGCTACATGATCATCACCGACCGCAGCAAGGACGTCATCAAGTCCGGCGGCGAATGGATCGGCTCCATCGACCTGGAGAACATCGCCATGGCCCATCCGGGCGTGGCGATGGCGGCCTGCATCTCGGCCTTCCATCCCAAGTGGGACGAGCGGCCGCTGCTGGTGGTGATGAAGAAGCCCGGCGCGGACTTCAGCCGCGAGGATCTGCTGGCTTTCTACGACGGCAAGATCGCCAAGTGGTGGACGCCGGACGATGTGGTCTTTGTCGACGCCATCCCGCTGGGCGCCACCGGCAAGATGCAGAAGAACAAGCTGCGCGAGCAGTTCAAGGACCACCGGCTCCCGACGGCCTGAGTCGGCAAAGCGGCGTTGATGGAGGGCATGGCACTGAGGCCGCAGTGAGACGCCTCAGTCATGAGGCCACCATGAGATGGCTCAGAGCCGAGGCCTCTGTGCCCGACAGATGACGTGCGCAGTCCCCAGCCGGCCCGGCCATCGGCTGCCTCTGCGCCCACAATAGAAACCAAGGCAGACTTCATTCCTTGACCGTCTTCTGGCTGCGTACTGGCGGATGACTGCCAAGTGTTGCTTGATTGCGCCGGGCTTGTTTCATCCAATCCGACCGGACGCGAGGGCTCAACGCTGCTTCAACGCAGGCTGGGTAGCATTCGACCCTGGTGAAAAATACGCACTATGATATTAATGAAGAAAATCATCGAAGATGAAATTAAATAACTCTGCAAAATTATTCCTGGATCAGTTTTATCCCATTCATTATATGGTGGGTATAAAAATAGAAGATACCTTACGGGGAAATTTATTATCCCGCCATCAGACATGCGTCCTTTGGATGATCCGGACCAAGGGCGAAGGCGGCAAGGTGATGCGCCGAAAGGATATTGAGCAAGCTTTGACGGGGTGGTACGAAATATCCAGTTCAACCGTCTCCAAGACTGTCCAGTCGATGTCTCGCCAGCTCGGTTTGGTGAAGATCTACGAAGATCCTCTGTCTGCACGTGAGAAGATCGTGAGCCTGACGGAAAAAGGTGAGCAACTGCTGGCTCAAATGGAGAGAAACGGCGCTGCTTTGATGGGGTGGATGATGGAAACGATGTCGAAGGAAGAGGTGCTGCAGGGTATCAATTTCCTCAAACATGTTTCGGAGATCTTTGAAAAATTTCCTGGCGTCGACGAGATTATCAAGCGGGGACAAGAAGCTCAACCCAAATGATTGCTGGCGACCGCTGATGCGCGCCAAAGAATGGTGCGCGCCACCCGATCCGCCAGCGCAGTCCCACCGGAGCGTTTCACGATTCCGCGACGCAAGCTGATCGTCCACAACGTTGCGGTATCCGGCGCGCCCGCCCAGCCGCACCCGCGAGCCGTGCGCCCCCCTCCGCAAGCCGGCATCAAACGCCGCCGAAGCCAGCCAAGCACGGCGTCGCCTCGGCGCTCCCCACCGCGCTGGTTCTGAAATTCCTGACCCTGACCGGGCCGCGGCCTCGCGCAGCACCGCGTCGGCGAAGCGTTCGGGGTGGCGACGTTGCAGTTCCTCCAGCAACGGTACCGCCACCAGCGACGGCGCACCTTCGAGCATGGGAACCACCTCGGTATTCCACGCCTCGCCCAGTGGGTCGGCGCGGGTGCGCCGGCGTCGGTGTGGACGCTGCGATGGCAGCACCGCCGCCGTGTCCAGCCATCGCGCGCTGGCCACGCTGATGCCAGTCTTGGCCAACGCGGTGCCTGACCGTGCTTGCCCCCCAAATCCTTGTATTTGCTCGCGCCTGTAGGTCCGTTATGCGTTTGCCGGTCACCGTGGTTGCCTTCCTCTTGAAGGCAACCACTGTCGGAGCCCAACCGCAACACGCACTCCGGCGGCGTGCGTCAACCGCACACGATAGCTGTCGCTGAGCGCTCAAGAAAATTGCCGGCCGCCAGCGGCACGCGGCACTGGAGGGACCCTGAAGGTCTCTCCCCCGCTTGAGCTCATGGCCATCACTCGCCCAAGATTTTTTGGTCCTGATGTCAGTGAAAACACTGATCATCTTCGGCAAACAATGTCTTTACGACACTGTTTCATGTATGTATAGTTTCCTCAGGCGAAGATGCAACGCAGACAAAAATCTCTTCAAACATCTCGTCCTGACAGCTCATCGATGGCACCCCCAGAGAAGAGCCATGATTATTACGAAATAATAGTTTTTATCGTAACCAATAGATGAGCATCGGGTATAGGTTTGATAAAAGAAAGAAGTGGAGCAAACATTGAATGGCGTCATCATCATCGGTGCAGGACAAGCGGGCCTTCAAGCGGCGCTTTCACTAAGAGATTATGGGTATACGAAACGCATTCGTATTTTAGGCGCTGAAATCCACGAGCCGTATCATAGACCGCCCTTATCAAAAATATATTTGTCAGAATCG
>CAISYQ010000537.1 GCA_903889735.1 uncultured Methylibium sp. | reverse complement strand
CGGTGAGAACATCGTTGCATTGTGGGTGCTCTACCGCCAGATCGGCGGACTGGTTGGTGCGGATTCGGGCGCCTCGGGGTGGGCGCTCAGGCGCTGGCGGCCCGGTGCGCCGGGTGCGACAGGGCGGTTGGGAGGGGGAAGCGACTGCGCTTAGCATCGGGCGTTTTTGTTTTCAATCCACCCGACCGGAGGGGTCCGATGAAGCAACCGAACCTTGTCCTGCGCCGCGCGGCGCTGAGCGGCCTGTTGGCCATCGGCGCGGGTCTGGCCGCTCCCTGGGCCCTGGCCGAGCCGGGTTGGCCCCAGCGGCCCGTGACCTTCGTCGTGCCTTTTCCCGCCGGCGGCGGCACCGACGCCTTCGCCCGGCCGTTGACCGCGGTCCTGACCAAGCAGCTCGGCCGGCAGGTCATCATCGACAACAAGGGCGGGGCGGGCGGCACCCTGGGCGCGGGGATCGCCGCGAAGGCGGCACCTGACGGCTACACCTGGTTCGTTGGCGCGGTGCACCACGCGATCGCACCGTCGATGTACCCGCGGCTCGACTACAACCTCCAGACCGATTTCATCCCGGTGGCGCTGGTGTCCAAGGTGCCGCAGGTGATCGTCGTGAACCCGGCCAAGGTGCCGGCCGGCGATCTGAAGGCGCTGGTGGCCTACCTGAAGGCCCATCCCGGCAAGCTGAACTACGGCTCGGCGGGCAACGGCACCTCCCACCACCTCGCGGGGGAGCTCTTCAAGATGCAGACGCGGACCTTCATCACCCACATCCCCTACCGCGGGGCCGGCCCGGCGCTGCAGGACCTGATGGCGGGCCAGGTGGACCTGATGTTCGACGGTCTGGGCTCCTCGGCGCCGCACATCAAGGGCGGGCGCATCAAGGCGCTGGCCGTGGCCGCCGACAAGCGCGCGCCGGGCTTTCCCGACATCCCGACCTCGGTGGAAGGCGGCGTGCCCACCTACCAGGTCGCCACCTGGTACGGCCTGTGGGCGCCCAAGGGCACCCCGAAGGACCTGGTCGACCGCATGACCGAGGAAATGGGCAAGGCGCTCAACTCCCCCGAGCTCAAGCAGCAATGGACCTCGCTGGGCTCCGAGACGCCCACCCTGACCGGCGCGGCCTTCGGCAGCTTCGTGGACGCCGAAGTCAAGCGCTGGAGCGAGGTCGCCAAGGCCTCCGGCGCCAAGCTCGACTGATCCGGTGGCCGGCAGCCTGCGCTTTGAGCGCGATGCGGTCGACAGCCGCATCGGCGTCATCACGCTCTCGCACCCCGGACGGCTCAACGCGATCGACGTCGCCATGTGGCACTCGCTGCGCGAGATTGCCACCTCGCTCGCCGACCTGAGGCCGCTGCTGCATGTGGTGGTGGTGCGCGGCGAAGGCGGCCACTTCGCGGCCGGCGCCGACATCGCCGAGTTCCCGGCCATCCGTTTCGAGACCGCGTCGCTGCGGCAGTACCACGAGCAGACCGTCGCCCAGGCCCTGCGGGCCCTGCGCGGCTGCGAGGTGCCGCTGGTGGCCCAGATCGAGGGGGCCTGCGTCGGCGGCGGGCTCGAGATCGCGGCTTGCTGCGACCTGCGCATCGCCTCGCGAGACGCCCGGTTCGGCGCACCGATCGCCAAGCTGGGCTTCCCGATGGCCCCCGACGAGGTGGCCCTGCTGCTCGGTGTGATCAGTCCGGCCGGCATTGCCGAGATGCTGCTGGAAGCCCGCCTGATCGATGCGGGCCGGGCGCTGCAGCTGGGTCTGGTGAGCCGTCTGTGCGACGACGCCCAGGCCGAGGCTTGGGCGTCGGCCCTGCGCATCGCTGCGCTGCCGCCGGAGGTGGCGCGGGCCAACAAGCGCACGCTACGCCAGTGGGCGCGGGGCGGGCCGACCGAGGCCGAGCGCACCGCGCATTTCAACTACGCCGACTCCACCGCTCACCGCGAGGGCGTGGCCGCCTTCCTGGCCCGCGAGCCCAAGCCGACCCCACCTTGATCCTGAAGAGAGCACCGCCAGCCGGCACGAACCCATCACCCCCGAAGCCCGCATGAAGGACAACCCCAACCTCTTCGCCGCGCTGCGCGCCGGTTTCCCGGCCGACCTCGACCGCCCTGCGATCGAGACCGACACCGGCCTGGTCTACAGCTGGCGCGACCTCGACCGCGCCAGCGCGATGATCGCCAACCTGCTGGTCTCGCTGGAGCTGCCCGCCGGGCCCGACTCGCCGCCGGTCGTGGCGGCCCACACCGACAAGTCGGTGGAGGCCCTGCTGCTCTACCTGGCCACCCTGAGAGCCGGCTACGTCTACCTGCCGCTCAACAATGCGTACCAGCAGGCCGAACTCAGCTACTTCATCGAGAACGCCCAGCCGGGCGTGGTGGTCTGCGCCAGCCGCCATTTCCCCTGGATCAGCACCTTGGCCTTCCAGCGCGGCGTGCGCAACGTCTTCACCTTGGACGACGACCGCAGCGGCTCGCTGCTCGAGCGGGCTGCGGCGCAGTCCGATGTCCACGAGCCCGTGGTCCGGCGGGCCGACGAGCTCGCCGCCATCCTCTACACCTCGGGCACCACCGGGCGCAGCAAGGGGGCGATGCTCAGCCACGGCAACCTGCTGAGCAACGCGCGCACCCTCCAGGCGCTGTGGGGCTGGCAGCCCGGCGACGTGCTGATCCATGCGCTGCCCATCTTCCATGTGCACGGGCTGTTCGTCGCTTCGCACGCGGCATTGCTCAACGGCAGCACCATGCTCTGGTGTGGCAAGTTCGATCCCCGCCAGGTGCTGGCCTGGCTGCCGCGCGCGACCGTGTTCATGGGCGTGCCCACGCTTTATGTGCGGCTGCTGCAGGAGCCCGGCCTCAACCGCGAGGCCTGCCGCCGGATGCGGCTCTTCATCTCCGGCTCGGCGCCGCTGCTGATCGAGACCTTCCGCGAATGGCAGCAGCGCACCGGCCACACCATCCTCGAGCGCTACGGCATGAGCGAGACGCTGATGCTGACCTCCAACCCCTGCCGGACCGCGGAAGGCGAGCGGATCGGCGGCACCGTCGGCAAGCCCCTGCCGGATGTGCAGGTGCGGGTGGTGGGCGAGGGCGGCCCGGCGTTGCCCGTGGGCGAGATCGGCCCCATCGAGGTCCGCGGGCCCAATGTGTTCAGGGGCTACTGGCGCATGCCCGAGAAGACGGCCGAGGAGTTCACGCCCGATGGGTGGTTCCGTACCGGCGATGTCGGCCGTTTCGACGCGCAGGGCTACCTCAGCATCGTCGGGCGCAGCAAGGACCTGATCATCAGCGGCGGCTACAACGTCTATCCGGCGGAGATCGAGGGCCTCCTGAACGAGATGCCGGGCGTGGCCGACAGCGCGGTGATCGGCGTGCCCCACCCCGACTTTGGCGAGGCGGTGGTGGCGGTGTTGGTGCCCCGGCCGGGTGCCAAGGTGGACGGCGGCGCCATCGTGGCCGGCCTGAAGGCGGCCATTGCGAACTTCAAGGTGCCCAAGCAGGTGTTCGTCGTGCCCGAGCTGCCGCGCAACGCCATGGGCAAGGTACAGAAGAACCTGCTGCGCACCGAGCACGCGGGGCTGTTCGCCAAGGCAGCCGCTGCGGGCGGCTGACGAGCCCAGGATTGGCTCCTGGGCGCAAGCCCTCAGGGGGCGCGGTTGGGAGTCGTTTGAATCGTTTGAGCGAGCCGCTGACTAACTAGCGGCTGAGCTCGCGCGCATCCACGATCTGCGACTCGAAGTAGCGCTGCCCGCTGAAGGCGATGGTGGCGATCAACACGGTGGCGCCGAT
>CAISYQ010000536.1 GCA_903889735.1 uncultured Methylibium sp. | reverse complement strand
GCTGGGCGGTATCGGCCGGCGCCGGGGTCGCCCCGTCGCGCACACCGTCCTTGAAGCCCTTGACCGCGCCGCCGAGGTCGGCGCCGATGTTCTTGAGCTTCTTGGTGCCGAACACCAGCACGACGATGAGCAGCACGATCAGCCAATGCCAGATGCTGAAGGATCCCATGGAGTTCTCCTGAAAATGCGCGGGGCGCAGCCCCTGAGTTTAGGCCAGCGCTGCTTGTCCCTGCAGCCTCGCCACTACAACCATTTGACCCGCCGGGCGGGCCAAGAGTTCAACCCTGGGACCAGGGCCGGGGGCCGCCCATCACATGCATGTGCAGGTGATAGACCTCCTGCCGGCCGTCTGGGCCGCTGTTGATCAGCGTGCGGAAACCATTGGTCACACCGAGCTCGCGCATCAGCCGCGGGGCCAGGCCCAGCATCCGGCCCATCAGGGCCTCGTGCTCGGGGCCGATGTCGGCCAGGGAGGCGATGTGCAGCTTGGGGATGATGAGCACATGCACGGGCGCCCAGGGCTTGATGTCGTGGAAGGCAAGCAGGTGCTCGTCCTCGAAGGCCTTCTTCGAGGGGATCTGGCCGGCAATGATCTTGCAGAAGATGCAGTTCGGGTCGCTCATGGGGCTCAAGTCGGGTGGGGATGGGACGCGGGCTGGCGGACGGCCTCAGGTGGGCATCGGCTGCTGGCTGTTGAGATTGAGCCAGCCGCGGATGACACGGTAAAGAAACCAGATCGAGATCAGGATCCAGGCGATGTAGCCCGGCAGCACCAGCAGGAACCACAGCGGCAGCGTGACGAGGTAGAGCCCGCCCGCCCACAGCACGCTGCGGATGCGCCAGCTGAAGTGCGAGGCCTGCCAGGTGCCCGCAGCCTCGTCCTTCTTCACCAGATCGAGGATGAAGGCGATGATCAGCAGGACGACACTGGCCTGCACGCCCGGCAGCACCGCACCCACCGCCACGATCAGGTGCAGCACATAGCTGACCGTGCCCAGGGTCTTGAGCGAGCGATCACGCTCGCCGCTGTCCATCCCCTCGTTCATGAGCCCTCCGCCTCCCGCCGCTGGGCCTTGCGGGCGGCGAATTCCTCCAGCCCCGAGAGCCCTTCGCGGCGCTGCAGCTCGGCCAGCACCTGCGCCGGGCTGAGACCGAAATGCGCCAGCGCCACCAAGGTGTGGAACCACAGATCGGCGGCCTCGCCAATGATCTTGGCCGGGTCACCGTCCTTGCCGGCCATGACCAGCTCGGTGGCTTCCTCGCCGACCTTCTTCAGGATCGCGTCGGTGCCCTTGTGGAAGAGGCGGGCCACATAGCTCTTGTCAGGGTCGCCAAGGCGCCGCGTGTCGATCACCGCGGCCAGGCGCGCCAGCACATCCTGCGAAGGCGAGGCTGCGCCGTCCGGGAGCGATTCGGTCGGGGCGTTCATCGGTAGATCCGTTCGGGGTCCTCGAGCACCGGCTCGACGGCGTGCCAGGCGCCGTTGTCGTAGCGCTCGAAGAAACAGCTGTGGCGCCCGGTGTGACAGGCGATCGGCGGCTCGTGGCCGAGCTGGTCGACCTTGAGCAGCAGGACGTCGCGGTCGCAGTCCAGCCGCATCTCGCGCACGCGCTGGGTGTGGCCGCTTTCCTCGCCCTTGTGCCAGAGCCGCCCGCGCGAGCGGCTCCAGTAGACGGCCTCGCCGAGTTCGGCCGTGCGGGCGAGGGCCTCGCGGTTCATCCAGGCGAACATGAGGACGTCGCCGCTCGCGGCCTCCTGCGCGATCACGGGCAGCAGCCCGTCGCGGTCCCAGCGAATGTCGTCGATCCAGGTCATGCAGGGCAGTTTAGCAATGGGGTGGTCAAGGGGCAGGTCACCGGAATGGGGCCCGTGGCTCAACCCCAGGGGGCAGCCGCAGGAAAGGCCCCGCACCTGACGCCCTCATGCCGACCGGCGGTGCAGTTCGTTGATGGGTTCGACCTACTGCCGCACCAAGATGCCCTGCGCCGCCATCAGCGCCTTGGCCTGGCCGACGGTGAAGGTGCCGTAGTGGAAGATGCTGGCCGCCAGCACCGCAT
>CAISYQ010000535.1 GCA_903889735.1 uncultured Methylibium sp. | reverse complement strand
TGGGCGCTGCGCGACGCCGCCCTGCAGCTCACCGGCCTGCGGTTGCAGCCACTGTTGAGCGCGAAGGCTGAAGGCGCATCCCCCGCGAAAGGGGCGCGCAAAGCCGGGGAGCCGTCCACCCCTGCGCCAATGGTGGTGGCAGACGATCAACTCAGCTTGCCGCGCCTGACGGTGAGCGGCGTGCAGTTGCGCGCCGACGCGGGGAAGGCGCTGGTGGCCCGGGTGGCCTCGGTGCGGATCGAAGGCCTGGCCCTTCGCGCCGCGCGCAGCGAGCAGGGCTTGCTGGCTTGGATGCCGGCCGCCGTGGAGGGCGGGTCGGCGAGCCCAACGCCGGGCACTAGCAACAGCAGCAGCAACGCGCGACGCGGGCCCCCCCTCGTGCCTCCGCCGCGCTGGCAACTGGGTGAACTTCGGTGCAATGGCTGCAGCCTCACGCTCACCGACCGCGGCGTCTCGCCGGCTGCCGTGCACGCGCTGACCCGCACCGACCTGAAGCTGCGCACGCTCTCAAGCGACCCGCGCCAGCCGATCGGCTTCGAGCTCAACACGGCCGCGGGCGTGGCGGGCAAGGGCGGCAAGCTGATGCTGCGCGGCGATGTCCGGGCACAACCGCTGATGCTGAAGAGCCGCATCGAGATCGACGCGCTCGACCTCAGCAACCTGCAGCCCTACCTCGATCCCCTCGTGAACCTCACGCTCACCTCGGCCAAGCTCAGCGCGGGGGGCGATCTGCGGGTCGATGGTGATGCACAGCAGGCGGTGTCGGCCCTGAGCTGGAAGGGACGGGCCGCGCTCGCTGAGCTGCGCGCGCTCGATAAGCTCAACGATGCTGAACTGCTGCGCTTCAAGCGCCTGGGCCTGGACGCCATGGATCTGCAGTGGACCCCCCAGAGCTCGCAGGCGGATCTGGGGCACATCGCTTTCGAGGACTTTTACAGCCGCGTGATCGTCAACGCCGACGGCCGCATCAACCTGCGCGACATCGCCCGGCGCGGCGGCGAGGACCGTTCCCTGACCACGCCGACCCCGGCTCCCGCAGCGGCCCCGGCAGTGCCTTCACCCACAGCAACGAACGCCGCCCAGACCGCGCCAGAGCCCAGCGCAAGCGGGGCGCCTGGGGTGGCGGCTGCCACTGCTGTTGGGGACGGCGGCACGGCAGCGAACCCGTCATCGTCCGGCGCTCTGCCCCAGCTGCGCTGGTCCAGCATCCGCTTGGCGGGCGGCAGCGTGGACTTCACCGACAACTTCATCCAGCCCAACTACTCGGCCCGCCTGACCGACATCGCCGGCGAGGTCTCGGCGCTGGCCTGGAATGATCCCCAGCCGGCCAAGGTGCAGATCTCCGGCAAGGTGGACGGCAGCGCGCCGCTGGAGATCGGCGGCACGTTGCACCCGCTCGGCGCCCGACTGGACACCGATATCACCGCCAGCGCCCGGGGCGTCGACATCACGCGGCTCACCGCCTACGCGGCCCGCTACGCCGGCTACGGCATCGAGAAGGGCACGCTCTCGGTCAAGGTCCGCTACAAGATCGCCAACGGCAAGCTCGAGGCCGAGAACAACCTCTACCTGGACCAACTCACCTTCGGCGCCGCGGTCGACAGCCCCAATGCCCTGAAGCTGCCCCTGCAGCTCGCGGTGGCTTTGCTCAGGGACCGCCACGGGGTCATCGACATCAACCTGCCGATCAGCGGCAGCCTCGACGACCCGCAGTTTTCCGTGGGTGGCATCATCGTCAAGGTCATCGTCAACCTCATCACCAAGGCGATCACTGCGCCCTTCGCGCTGCTGGGCAATCTGTTCGGCGGCGGGGGTGAGGAACTGGGCTACGTCGAGTTCGAGGCCGGCTCCAACCTCCTGACCGAGACCGCCACGCGCCGGCTCGATGCGCTCGGCAAGGCCCTGCTCGATCGGCCCGCCCTCAAGCTCGAGGCCACCGGCCGCGCCGACGGCGCCCGGGATGAAGCGGCGTTGCGCGCCCAGCACCTGGACCGGCTCATGCGTGCGGCCAAGGCCAAGTCCAGCGGCGACCTGCCGGGCAGCGTCAAGATCGAGCCCGGCGAGCGTGACCGCTGGCTGGAGGCCGCCTACAAGGCAGCCGATCTCAAGGACAAGCCGCGCAACCTGGTCGGCCTCGCCAAGAGCCTGCCGCCGGCCGAGATGGAGGCGCGGCTGCTCGCCGCCGCCCCAGGGGGTGACGAGGAACTGCGCGCCCTGGCCAACCAGCGCGGGGACCGCGTCAAGGCCTACCTCGTGACCAAGGTGCAACCCGAGCGGGTGCTGCTCACCGCCTCCAAGCTGGGCGCTGAGGGTATCGAGGACCAAGGGCTGACCACGCGTGTGGCTTTCTCGCTCAAGTGATACATCCGCTTCCACATTGACCTTCGGGCCTTGAAGTTCCACTGCACGGTCGCATCTACAATGAAGACGAAGGGGCCGACCAGGTTTCGACGTGGGTACGGAATCGGAGTGGGGCATGCCGAGCATCAGTGAGCTCGTAAATCCAGCTGAAACAAACCAACTGCGAACGACGAACGTTTCGCCCTCGCCGCTTAAACACCGGTGAGCCTCTCAACGGCAGGCCGATGGGCCGGGTCCAAGCCGCAAGGCAAAAGGCTGAGAGGTCATACACATCGGCTGGTTGCTTGTCGGGCCACTCGACATTCAACAAGACTCAGTGGCTGGCGTTGTCCGTAGCGTGCTCCTGCGCGACGGCGGCGTGAGACCCAAATCAGACAGCTAAGCATGTAGATCTGCCCGGTGAAGGCTTGCGGACGGGGGTTCTTATCTCAGGACCCAAAGCCGTGCAGCTTTAAGAGGCCCTTGCGCCACCAGTGTCTACTATGAACAACGCCGCTTTGAGCGGCGTTTTCCGTTGTGCATCCTTATTCG
>CAISYQ010000534.1 GCA_903889735.1 uncultured Methylibium sp. | reverse complement strand
CCGCACGGCTCACCGCCTGCGTCGAGCGGAAGACCTCGCGGTAATGCCCGCCCTCCGGGTGGGGCTGCAGGCCGAGTTCATCGATCAGCTGTTGGGCGCGGGGATGCATGGGGTGGTGGGGGGGTGCAAGGGGAAGTGGTGGAGGAGAGGGAGCAATGCGCGGGGCGATGCAAGGGGGGGTGGAGCGCTTGGACGGGCGACCTCAAGGGTGACGGGCTCCGCTCGGTCCTGGACGGAGACGCGCCCCCTCGCAGCGCCCGCCCCGAATCAGGGCTTGATCCGGGTCGCCCTCAGCACCGGCGGCGCGCGTTTCAGCGCCCGGAGCACATCGGCCAGGTGCAGGCGGTCGCGCACGGTCAGGAGCAGGCGCAGCTCGGTGGTCTCGGTGGCGTGCTCCTCGCCCATGTCGATGTGGACGATGTCGGCCTCGGCGGTGCTCACCGCGGTGGCCACCTGCGCCAGCACACCCTTGCCGTTGCTCAGCAGTACTGTCACCGAGGTCTCGAACTGACGCACTGGCGCGTCGGACCATTCGACGGTGATCCAGGCCTCGCTGTCGCGGCCGAGCTGCCGGCGGCCGATGCCGCATTCGGCGGTGTGCACCATCAGGCCCTCGCCGCGGCCGAGGTAGCCGACGATCGCGTCGCCGGGCACCGGCCGGCAGCAGGTGGCCAGCCGCATGGTGGCGCCCTCGCTGCCGTCGAGCACGACGGTGCCGCGGGCCGGCAGGCCGCTTTCTGATCCGTAGCGCCCCATCGTGAGCGTCAGCGCATCGGGCCGCACGCCGCGTTCGGCCAGCAGCCCCGCCAGCCGTTTGGCCACGATGGCGGGAATCTTCTTGCCCAGACCGACCTCGGTCAGCAGGTCCTCGCGCCGCCGCAGCCCACTCCAGCGCAGCAGCGCCTGCCAGAGCGGCGCGTTCTCGGCACCGTCGGACTCGTCGCCGGCCGGCAGCTGCAGGCCCTCGGCGCGGATCGCCTGGGCGAGCAGCTTCTCGCCCAAGGCGAGCGACTCCTCGACCTCCATGTTCTTCAGGTAGTGGCGGATGCGCGAGCGCGCCCGGCCGGTGCTGACGAAGTTGAGCCAGGCCGGATTCGGCTTCGCGCCGGTTGCGGTGACGATCTCGACCACGTCGCCGCTGCGCAGCGGTGTGCGCAGGGCCTGGGCCTCACCGTTGATCTTGACGCCCACGCAGTGGTCACCGACGTTGCTGTGGATGGCGTAGGCGAAATCCACCGCGGTGGCGCCACGCGGCAACGCCAGGATCTTGCTCATCGGCGTGAACACATAGACCGAGTCCGGGAACAGGTCGATCTTGACGTGCTCCAGGAACTCGGCCGAGTCGCGTGTCTCGTCCTGGATGTCGAGCAGCGACTGCAGCCACAGGGCGCCCAGGTGCTGTGCGTCGCCGCCACCATGGGCCTTGTAGAGCCAGTGGGCGGCCACGCCCTTCTCGGCCACCAGGTTCATGGAGTCGGTGCGGATCTGGAACTCCACCGCCGTGCCCAGCGGGCTGACCAGCGTGGTGTGCAACGACTGGTAGCCGTTGGCCTTGGGGATGGCGATGTAGTCCTTGAAACGCCCCGGCAGCGGCTTGTAGAGCTGGTGCAGCACGCCCAGCGCCAGGTAGCACTCGGGCAGGGTCGAGATCACCACCCGGAAACCAAACAGATCGCTCACCTGCGCGAAGCTCAGGTGCTTGTCGTCCATCTTGCGGTAGATGGAGTAGAGCGTCTTCTCACGCCCCGAGATCTGCACCGCCAGCCCGGCCTCGCGGAAGGCGCGCTCGACCTCGCGCTGCACCCGCTCGACGATGTCGCGGCGGTGACCGCGGGCGCGCTCCAACGCCTTGCTCAGGGCTGCATGGCGCCAGGGGTGCATGAACTCGAAGGACAGCTCCTGCAGCTCGCGGTAGGTCTGGTTCAGGCCCAGGCGGTGGGCGATCGGGGCGTAGATCTCGAGCGTCTCGCGGGCGATCCGGCTGCGCTTGGGCGCGTCCACCGCCGCCATCGTGCGCATGTTGTGCAGGCGGTCGGCGAGCTTGACGAGGATGACGCGCACGTCGCGCGCCATCGCCAGCAGCATCTTGCGGAAGCTCTCGGCCTGAGACTCCTCCCGGGTGTTGAACTGCAGCCGGTCGAGCTTGGTGAGCCCGTCGACCAGGTCGGCGGTCGGCGCGCCGAAGCGCTCGATCAGCTCGATCTTGGAGGTGCCGCAGTCCTCCATCGCATCGTGCATGAGCGCGGCCATGATGGCCTGGGCATCGAGCTTCCAGTCAGCGCACAGCCCCGCGACCGCGATCGGGTGGGTGATGTAGGGCTCGCCGCTGGCGCGGAACTGTCCCAGGTGGGCCTCGTCGGCGAAGCGGTAGGCCTCGCGCACGCGCCGGATGTCGCTGGCGTCGAGGTAGTCGAGCTTCTTGGTCAGCGTGGCGAAGGAGGCGGCGGCCGCGTCCGAGGCGGCGGCTCCCACCGCTGCGGGCGCGGCCGGGCCATCGACCAGGAAGGCCGGCAGGGCCTGGCTCAGCTTCTGGCGGACGGCAGTGAAGGCACGGGACGGCATGGCTTCATGGTAGCGCGGTGGTCGCTGGGTGGCGGCCCGGGCAGGGGGGTCTCGCCCCCCTTTGCGGCCAGCCCCGCACTGATCCCCTCCCCAAAGCACTGCGGCCCGCCTGGGTAGGCGGGCCGCAGCATGAGATTGGGGGCGGATCGGTGGTGGCGGCCCGGGGGCGTCAGCACCCCGTTCCAGGAGCTTGATCGCTCAGAGCGGGACCTTGCGCAGCATTTCCACGCCCACATGGCCTTCAGCGATCTCGCGCAGGGCGGTGACGCCCGGCTTGTTCTTGCTCTCGACCTTGGGCGCGTGGCCCTGGCTGAGCATGCGGGCGCGGTAGGTGGCAGCCAGCACCAACTGGAAGCGGTTCGGGATTCTCTTGAGGCAGTCTTCGACGGTGATGCGGGCCATGAAAAATCTCCGGTGGGTCGGGCGGGAAAGGCAATGACAGGGACGAGGCAGGGACCTCAGTCCAGATCCAGGGCCTGGAAGACGGCCGCCTTGCTGCGGCGCTGAACGGCGTATTTTAGACGCTGGGCCTGGACGACCCCCCGCAGGTCGGCCAGCGCGGGCTCGAAATCGGCATTGACCACCACGAAGTCGAAGTGCCGCGCCTGCGCGACCTCCTCGCGGGCGTTGGCCATCCGGGTCTCGATGACCGCCGGCGGGTCCTCGCCCCGGCCGGTCAACCGCCGCCGCAGCTCATCCCAGCTCGGCGGCAGGATGAAGACCAGCACCGCACCCGGGAAGAGCCGCTTGATCTGGACCGCGCCCTGCCAGTCGATCTCGAGCACGATGTCTTCCCCGGCCGCCAGCCGCAGGTCGATGGCGGGTCGCGAGGTGCCGTAGAGGTTGCCGTGCACCTCGGCCCATTCGAGGAAGGCACCCTGGGCCACCATCTCTTGAAAGGATTCCCGGTCGACGAAGTGGTACTCGCAGCCGGGCCGCTCCTGGCCGCGCGGCGCCCGGGTGGTGTGCGAGACCGACAGCGCCAGGCCCAGGTCCTGCTGCAGCAGCGCCCGGACCAGGCTGGACTTGCCGGCGCCGCTCGGCGCGGCCACGACGAAGAGGTTGCCGGGTGAGGCGGCCGGCAGACCGGCGGAAGAGGTGGCGCAAGACGCAGCGCGAGCGGCGGTGTCGGAGGCGGAGTCTGGGGCGGGCGGGTTCATGGCGCGGCGCTCACTCGATGTTCTGCACCTGTTCGCGCATCTGCTCGATCGCGACCTTCATCTCGACCGAGATCTGGGTCAGTTCGAGGGCGGCCGATTTGGAGCCCAGGGTGTTGGCCTCGCGCTGCAGTTCCTGGATCAGGAAGTCCAGCCGCTTGCCGACCTCGCCGCCGGCGCGAAGCAGGCGCTCGATCTCCTCGAGGTGGGCCCCGAGCCGCGCCAGCTCCTCGGCCACATCGATGCGGATGGCGTAGGCGGTCGCCTCGGTCAGGGCGCGCTCCTGCAGGGCCTGGGGCGGCAGTGATGGCGCCCCGCTCGCGCCGCCGGCCTCCAGCGCCTCCTTCCAGCGCTCGAGAAAGCGCTGCTGCTGGCGCTCGACCACCCGGGGCACGAGCGGCTGGGCGTCGCTCGCCAGTTCCCTCAGGCGGGTCAGCCGCTGCATCAGCACCTCGACCAGGCGGGCGCCCTCGCGCCCACGCGCTTCGAGCAGGGCCGTGACGGCCCGGCGGGTGGCCTCGATGGCGGCCTCGTCCAGGCCCTCGCTCACGGCGTCACCCCGGCACCACTGCAGGGCCTCGTTCACGCTCAGCGGCGCAGCCCGGGGCAGGGCGGCCTGCACCTCGGCCTGCAGGCGGGCCAGCCCGGCGAGCTGCTCAGGGCGCGGCTGGGGCCAGGCCTCGGACCCGGCGGCCTCTTCCCGCGTGACCAGCCGCAGCTCGACCTTGCCTCGGCGCACGCGGGCGGCCACCAGCTCCCGCAGCGCCGGCTCCAGCGAGCGGAGCTCGTCCGGGAGGCGCAGGGTGACGTCGAGGAAACGGCTGTTGACCGAGCGCAGTTCCACATGCACGGCGGCGGCGGCCGTGCCAGGCCCCGCTGCGGTTTCCTCAGGGGTGGAAGACCCCGTGGCCCACGCATTCGCGTAGCCGGTCATGCTGTAGACTGACATTCAATTTATCGCATTGCAAAATTCGATTATGTCAAACAGCAAACCCGCGCCACTGCCCGAGGGCACCATGGTCGGGGGTTACCGGATCGTCAAGCGCTTGGCGGCCGGTGGTTTCGGCGTGGTCTACCTGTGCGAAGACAGCGAGCACCGCCTGGTCGCGCTGAAGGAATACCTGCCGGCTTCCCTGGCCGAGCGCGCGAGCGGCGAACTGACGCCGACCGTCAAGCCCGAGAAGCAGCCGCTCTACCGGCTCGGCCTGAAGAGCTTCTTCGAGGAGGGCCGATCGCTGGCGCAGATCAGCCACCCGAGCGTGGTGTCGGTGCTGAATTTCTTCCGCGAGAACGAGACCGTCTACATGGTGATGAACTACCTGCAGGGCGACACCCTGCAGGACTTCATCATCACGGCGCGCGACCTCAAGGGTGACAAGGTGTTCCGCGAGAGCACCATCCGCTCCCTGTTCGACGAGATCCTGCGCGGCTTGCGCATCGTCCACCAGTACAAGATGCTGCACCTGGACATCAAGCCGGCCAATGTCTTCATCACCAACGACAACAAGGCGGTCCTGCTCGATTTCGGGGCGGCGCGCGAGGTGCTGAGCAAGGAGGGCAACTTCACCCGCCCCATGTACACGCCCGGCTTTGCCGCACCCGAGATGTACCGCCGGGACGGCGTGCTCGGTCCCTGGACCGACACCTACGCCATCGGCGCCTGCATCTACGCCTGCATGCAGGGCTACCCGCCCAACGATGCGCCGCAGCGCACCGACAAGGACCGGCTCGCGCTGTCGCTGTCGCGGCTGCGCAGCGTCTACTCGGACAACCTCATCGAGGTCACCGAATGGTGCATGGCGCTCGACCCGCTGTCGCGCCCGCAGAGCGTCTTTGCCCTGCAGAAAGAGCTCTCGCGCGAGACCGAGCGGCGCTACACCAAGCTCAGCTTCAGCGAACGCCTGAAGATGCAGCTCGACGGCGTCAAGGCCGCCGCCAAGGCTTGAGTCCTTGCGCGCCCTGCTGTCCGCCTGAGGCGGCAGGGGCGGTGGATCCTGATCGGTGGCCGCGGGTTGCCCCGACAATCATGGTGAAGGCGCGACGGCCGCGTCTGTGCCTCTGCCGGCAGACACGGATCCCCCGGGCCGACGACCGGTCCCCTTTCTAATCCGGCCCTTGGCCTGGCCGCCCGGTGCGATTCACTTCCACGCCGCGTGGCATGTCCTGGCGGATTTCGCCCTCATTCTTCATCCCTTCACCTGCCCAGGATCCCCTCCTCAATGAGCTTCATCCGCACCCTCGACCGTGCCGCCGACGCCCTGCGTCCGGTCTCCATCACCCGCCACTTCACCGTCCATGCCGAGGGCTCGGTGCTGGTCGCCTTCGGCGACACCAAGGTGCTGTGCACCGCCTCGGTGGAGGAGAAGGTGCCGCCGCACAAGCGCGGCTCGGGCGAGGGTTGGGTCACCGCCGAGTACGGCATGCTGCCGCGCTCCACCCACACCCGCAGCGACCGCGAGGCCGCGCGCGGCAAGCAAAGCGGCCGCACCCAGGAGATCCAGCGCCTGATCGGCCGCTCGATGCGCGCGGTCTTCGACCTCCGGGCCCTGGGCGAGCGCACCATCCACCTCGACTGCGACGAGCTGCAGGCCGACGGCGGCACCCGCACTGCGGCCATCACCGGCGCCTATG
>CAISYQ010000533.1 GCA_903889735.1 uncultured Methylibium sp. | reverse complement strand
TGCGCATCGGCTATCGACACGATCTCGCCTGAGCGCAATCCCCGGTAACGCTCAGCGGCTTCATCGCGGCTGTCGGCAAACGCAAAACTGTCCTGCTCCCAGGTCAGCAGCGGCAGCCCTGCACGGATCGCGCCAAGCAACACCGACGAATCTGCCAGGCGCGGCAAGTACAGGTAACGCCCGAAATCCTCTGCCAGCTGCTTGATGGTCACATGGTCGCCGCGCCACAGCGGCACGCGGTCCAGTTCCATGCGCAAGCGTGAAGGGGCAAAACCGGTCAGCAGCAGTTCGTCGCTTCGCAGCTTCTTGCTCGCCCGCACAGCCAACGCATCCTGCCCCGACAAGCGCATCGCCTGCCATTCAATAGCCGACTGTGGCGTCGCCTGCACCGGCACCAGCAGCCATTGATAGGTCTCCGGCACGCGCGCCGTCACCGCGCCATCGGCAGCCTTCAATTGGGTCTCGGCCTGCTTGACTTGCTGCGGGTCGAGGTTGAGCGTCAGCTTTTCCTCGATGATCGATTGCCATGCCAAGTATTTGCGCGCCGCTTCGTCCAGGTCCTGCAGCCTGGTTCTATCGGCGGCCAGGAAGACCAGCGCGTTGCGGTACAGCCGTGGCGTGTTGCCACGCGACTCCAGCATCGCCTTGGCCGCCACTTCTGCTGCGTTGCCGGCGTCCTTGCTGTAAGGGTGATCGACCGACAAGACCACCAGTCGCGCATCCATGTCGTCAGGCACGTCCTGACTGGCTTGCGGCATCGGGTGGATGCGACTGAAATCGCCCGTGTGGCGCAGGTCGTCACGCAGGCGTCGATCCAGTTCATGCACCACTTTGTCGGGTTCGCGTTTCAGCTGTTCGGCGCGGTCATCGGCCAGTTTGGTGACGGTGGGTTGTGTCGAGTACCAATAGCGCGGGCCATCCTGGTAGAGGTAGGTCGCCGAACCGGCCAACCGCCGCAACGCGTCGCCGAAGACGGCCGGTGACTCGCCTGGCATCACGCAGCCGAGCTTGACGCGCCGGTCCTCCAGCCCGCGGTGCGCAGCCTGAGTCAGCGGTGCCGACCCCAAGTAGATCGCACGCGCCACGCGGCGGCAGGCCGAGAACTTGCCAAGATTGGGCAGCTCGCTGTCCAAGCGCAGCGGCAGCGAACTCGGCCCGTCCACGTCCTTCTCGATCACCGGCACCCAGTTGTCAGACAGGTAACGGGTCAGCTCAGACTGCACCCGTGGGTCATCCAACGCGATGTTTGCCGGCAAGATCAACGGGCTGCGGTCACCCTTTTCCCACAGGCTGTGGATGACGGCCGCCATCAGCCGCAACACACCGCGCGTGCGCTGAAACTTGATCAGCGTCGACCAGTCCGTGTACAGGCGGTCAAAGATTTCGGGGTGGATCGGATAAGCCGCCCTCAGGCGCTTCTCATAGTCGCTGTCAACGCATTCGGGCGGAAATTCGGTCTTCTGCACGCGGTAGAAGTCGGCGAAGGCGCGCGCCACCACGTCGCGGTCCTTGAAATGAGCTTGATCAGACAGCGGCTCGAAAAGCCGCCGCCGCACGATCTCAAAGCCCTCCTCAGCGCTGGCTGGCCGCCACGACGATTCCACCCGTCCCACCACGTTGCGCAGTCGGTCGAGTGCCTCGCGTCCACGCGTGCCGCCCACCTCAACGTCATCAGAATGCGTGTGTGGTGAACCGGTCGTGTCGGAGGCCGGCAAGCTGATGACCAGCAGGCAGTTGTTCGCCAGCTTGGCCGATTCAGTCAGCACCTGCGCAAAGGTGAACTGGGTCTCGAAACCGCCCGCCGGCAGGTCGCTCTGGTCATGCAACTGGCGCGCGTAAGCCACCCACTCGTCGATCAATATCAAGCAGGGGCCGTACTCGATGAACAGCTCGCGCAGCACGTCGCCGGGGCTGGTGGCGTTCTCGTCGTCGGCCTGGATGCGGGCAAACGCCTTCTTGCCGCCCAACTGCCAGGCCAGTTCACCCCACAGCGTGCGCACCACGGTACCGTCGGGTTTGGTCGACGGGTTGCCTGGTGAAATCTTGTTGCCCACCAGCACCACGCGCCGCGCGGGGGTTACCTTGGTCGCCTCAGCTTCCTTCATCACCTCATCGATGCCAACCAGCTCGGCCGGGGCCACACCCGAGAACAGGTGGTACAGCGCCAACATCGAGTGCGTCTTGCCGCCGCCGAAGTTGGTCTGCAGTTGCACCACCGGATCGCCGCCCTTGCCGGCCAGGCGGCGCACCGCGCCGACCAGCATGCCCTTCAGGCTCTCGGTCAGGAAGGTGCGGCGGAAGAACTCGACCGGGTTCTTGTACTCGTCGGTGCCCTGCCCCAGATGCACCTGCCACAGGTCGGCGGCAAACTCGGCCTGCTGGTAGCGGCCGCTCGCCACGTCCTTGTGCGGCGTCACCACCTCGCGCCAAGGCTTGAGGTGGCCGGCCGCTGCTGTCTCGATCGCCGTGCCGGCGGTCTTGCGTTTCTCGCCGCGCGCCTGTTCGTCGAAACGAACGCGCAGCAGTTCCGTCTTCATCTTCTCGACTTCTTCGGCCTGCGTGGCCGACACCGCCAACAGCAGCCGGTGCACGGAATCCAATGCACGGTAGGCATCGTCGCCGGTAAAGGCCTCCTGATGCGCCCAGCGGTTGCGCACGTCACGCAGTTCTTGCACCAGCGATCGCTCGGCCCGACCCAAGGTCCGCGCGAAAACATCGTTCCATGCGTCCCACATCACCTTGAGCAAGACCGCAGCATCCCACTGCGCGATCGGGCGGTTGCCGTTCATTCGGTCTTCTGAGGGCAGCAGTCGCCGGGCTTCGGCTTGCGCCTTGTCCTTGTAGGCGTTCGCGAACTCACGCTCCACATAGGGCGCCAGCCCCGCACGCAGCAGTTCCACCGCCTTGCCAACCCGTTCCTGATTCGTGATCGCCATATGAGGACTTGTGCTATTCGTTTGATTGAAGTGCAGCGCGAAGCTGCGCGGTGAGCGGCGGCAGTCCCGCGTTGACCGACTCCCACAGCACGTCCGAGTCGATGTCGAAGTACGCATGTACGAGTCGGTTGCGCATACCGACGATCGACATCCATGCAATGTCAGGAAGCACGTCGCGTGTCGGGTTCGATACCTTGGCCGCCGCTTCGCCGACCACGGTAATCGCATGCACCAGGGCAAAACGCAACATCACGTCGCCGTCCAGATCGGCCCGATTCCTGCCGAAACAGAACTGGATCGCCTGCTCGCCGGCATCCAGCATGTGCCGCAGGCGCACCACGTCGCTCTCAGGCAGCGACATACAGCGCCTCGGACTCGTGCTGCACCTGATCGCGGAAGTAGCGGCTCAATTCCGCCGGCGTGCGCAGATCCACCTTGCGGCCATCGAGAAGGGTCGAAAGCTCGATCTCGATGTTGGCCAGATCGAAGTACGTCGGTCGGGCTTCCGGCAGGAACTCGACCAGCAGATCGACATCGCTGTCAGGCCGCGCAGTGCCCTTCAAGCGCGACCCGAACAGCGACAACTTGCGGATGCGGTGGCGCCGGCAGATCGGCGCCAACTCAGCCTCTGAAACATCAAACAGACCCATC
>CAISYQ010000532.1 GCA_903889735.1 uncultured Methylibium sp. | reverse complement strand
CGGTCTGGCCCTTCTGGGTCGATGTGGCCTGGTCCTGTCTTGCGGTGAAGCTGCTGCCTGCCGGTCCAGTGCTGTTGGCTGTTCTGCTGGGGCAGCCGGTCGTTCTGGTGAGCATCGGCCATGGGGTGGCCCAGGGGCTGATGCTGGCGGCCTTCGCGATGGTGGGGATGGGATTCCAGCCTTGGCGCAGTCCGCTGAACGGTCAGGTTCGGCCGCGGCGTCGCCGGCCCCAGGCTGCGCAACCTGCGCTTCCTGCTGACCGACTGGTTGTTGCGCCGTCACACCGGGCGTGGCCTGGCCCTGGCGCCGCTCGACACCACGGCGGCACGGCTGCCCTACGCCCCGGCCATCGGCCTGGCCACGGTTACTGCGCAGTTCGGCCCGATCACTGACCTTTGAGAGGATGCCCCAGCGATGGACAGACTTCAATTCCCTCTCCTGCCGGACCCGCCCTCGCGGACCGGCAAGGTCTTGCCGCGGCCTTTGCCGCCCGCCCCTGTGACGCCCAAAGAAACCGGACTGTCGCTGAGTTTCCTGGTCGAGTTGGTGGCCAAGCTCATGCTGCAGTACGGGTTGACGCGCCTCACTGACCTGGGCGCCCACCTCGGCCTTTCGGCCACGGTGGTGGAGCCGGTGTGCCAGTTGATGCGGGTGGAATCCCTGATCAAGGTGGCCCGCCGCGGCGAGCAGGAGGCCGATGTCGACTACGAACTCACGCAGGCGGGTCGTGCCAGGGCGTCGGAATGGATGGCCCGCAACCGCTACGCCGGCCCGGCTCCGGTGACGCTGCAGGCCTACACCGAGCGGGTGCAGGCGCAGTCCCTGTCGCACCAAACCATCACGCGCGAGCAGGTGCTGGCGGCGTTCGCCGGTCTGGTGGTGCCCCCCCATCTCATCGACCTGTTTGGCACGGCCGTCAATTCAGGCCGCCCGCTGCTGCTGCACGGGCCGGCGGGCTCGGGCAAGTCCTACCTGGCCGAGCAGTTGCACCGGCTGCTGCCCGGCCATGTGGCGATCCCGCATGCCCTGTGCGTGAACGGTGAGGTGATCCGCGTCTTCGACCCGCAATGCCACCAGCAGGTGGTGGCGCCGCCCCGAGCCGGTGCCGCGTTCGACGCCCGCCAGCGCTCTGACGCCCGCTGGCTTCTGTGCGAGCGGCCCCGCATCGTCTGCGGCGGCGAGCTCACGCTGGAGATGCTCGACCTCAGTTTCGATGCCGAGGCCGGCTTCTACGAGGCACCGCCCCACGTCAAGGCCAACAACGGCCTCTTCATCGCGGACGACCTCGGCCGACAGATCGTGTCGCCGCGGGCCCTGATGAACCGCTGGGGCGTGCCCATGGACCGCCGCCATGACCACCTGATGCTGCGCAGTGGCGGCAAGTTCACCATCCCCTTCGACATGACCCTGGTGTTCTCTTCGAACCTGGGCCCGGCCGATCTGGGGGATGCGTCCTTCCTGCGCCGCTTGGGGCACAAGATCGAGATCGGCGCGCTGTCTCCCGACGACTACGCGTTGGTTTTCGAGGCCGCCTGTGCGGCCGAGGGCCTGCGCCCCGACCCGGTCGTCTTCTGGCACCTGCTGCGCCACCTGCACCCCACCCACGAGCGGCCGCTGCTGGCCTGCACTCCGCGCGACCTGCTGAACCTGGTGGCCAGCCGCGCGCGTTTCACCGGCCAGCCCCGCGAGCTGTCCTGCGCCGGGATCGACTGGGCCTGGGATGCGTATTTTGGTCACGAGGAGCCGCTCAGTTCGGCCCCCGAAAAAACGAGACTGGCATGAGTTCACGCGGCCTGTGGATGCTGTTTATTGCGGCCTTGGCCGGTCTGGCAGCGGTGATGCTGGCCGCTCGCTGGATGCAGGGGCAGAGCGGTGACCGGGGCCGCATTGCGGTGGCCAACGCCGACATCGAGCTGTGCGGTCGCATCTCCAGCGAGATGATCCGCATGACCGACTGGCCGCGGGGCAGCATGCCTCACGGGGCCTTCAGCGACGCGGCGCCGCTCGAGGGCCGCGTGGTACTGGTGGCGCTGCAGCGCGGCGAACCCCTGACCGAGGCACGCCTGGCGCCCATGGCTCTGAAGGAGGGGTTGCGCCCAGAGGGCTGGATTCCCGGCTGCCCGATGGCTCGCGGGTGAACGCCATCATCCCGCCGGTGGCAATCGACGGGCCCATCCTGTCGATCCGTCGCTTTGCGACCGTGCCGCTGCAGATGGCCAACCTGCTCGACGACCAGTTGCTGTCACCCGAGATGGGATAGTTCATCGGCGCCGTGGTGACGGGCCGCGTCAAAATCCTCATCCCGGGCGGTACTGGCTCCGGCAAGACCACGCTGCTGAACATCCGGAGCGCCCACATCCCGCACGATGAGCGCGTGGTGACGACCGACGACGCGGCCGAGCTGCCGCCGCCGCATCTGGTGCGGCTGGAGTCCCGGTCGCCCAATATCGAGGGCCCTGGCGAATCGATCGAGGCGCGGGTGGTGTGCCTGCTGGTGAGGGCCTAAGCCGCCGTCCCCGGCGGCGCCCGCCGCAACCTCAGGTTGGCGGCCAGCCCGCCGCCTGGCGCGTTGGTGATCTCGAAGCTGCCGCCCATGCGCTGCACCGCCTTCTCGGCGATGGCCAGGCCCAGGCCGGCCCCGGTGGCCGCGGTGCGGGCGGTGTCGCCGCGGAAGAAGGGGGTGGTCAGTTGCGCCAGCTTCTGGGGCGGCACGCCGGGTCCGTGGTCCCGCACGCTGACGGTCAGCCAGGGGCCGCTGCAGGTCTGGGTGATCTCCACCTCGGCCACCGGATGGTCGGGCTGTCGGCCGTAGCGGCGCGCGTTCTCGAACAGGTTGCCCAGGACCCGGCCCAGCTCGGTCTCGTCGGCCATCACCATGGCGTCTACAGCCACCCGCGACTCGATGCGGATGTGCGCCGGGTCCCGCAGCGCCTGGACCTCGCGCCCGATCACCGTGGCCAGGTGAACCGGTGACAGCCGCACCTCGCCCGGCCGGGCGTAATCCATGAACTTGTCGATGATGGCGTCGAGCTGGTCGATGTCGTCGGCCATGTGGCGTTTGGCTTCCTCGTCGGTGATGCTCATCTCGGCCTCGAGCCGCATGCGGGCCAGCGGCGTGCGCAAGTCGTGGCTGATGCCAGCCAGCATCACCGCCCGGTCCTCCTCGACCTTGGCCAGCTCGCGGGCCATGCGGTTGAAGCCCTTGTTGACCTCGCGAACCTCCGCGGTCAAGGTCTCCTCGTCGAGCCGGGAATCGAATTCGCCGTCGCGGATGCGGCTGGCCGCGAACGAGAGCTGCTCGAGCGGCCGGTTGATCAGGCCGGCGATGGTCGCCGAGCCCAGCAGCGTGGCCAGCAGCGCGATGCCGGTCCAGATGAAGTAAGTGCGGCCCGAGACCGGCTGCACGCGCTGCGGATCGGCCTGCAGCCAGTAGGGGTCGCCCTCGATGTCGAAGCCCACCCACAGGCCCGCCACGCCATTGACGCTGCGGGCCACCACCGTGGCGGCACCGAGCCGGCTGCGCAGATCCTCGCCCATCACGCGGCTGAAGCGGTCGGTCTCGAAGGGCTCGAAGCGGTCCGACGGCTGGCGCGGCAGCACCTTGACGGCCTCCTCATCGCTCATGGTCTTGACGACCATCACGCGGTTGATGGCATCCGAGTAGCGCAGCGCGGCGCGTGAGAGGTTCACCAGGCTCGCGATCTGCTGCGCCGCCTGCAGCGCGCGCGGTTCGAACTCGAGCGCGCGGAAGGTCTGCATCCAGGCCAGGATGCCGCCACACAGCAGCAGCGACAGCAGGACGAAGGTGCGCCAGAAGAGGCTGAGGGCCAGTCTCGGCACGCGCAGCTCAGGCCTGGCCATCGGGCACGAAGACGTAGCCCACGCCCCAGACGGTCTGGATGTAGCGGGGCTGCGAGGGGTCGGGCTCGATCATCTTGCGCAGCCGGGAGATCTGCACGTCCAGGCTGCGGTCGAAGGGCTCGAACTCGCGGCCCCGGGCGAGCTGCGCGAGCTTGTCGCGGCTGAGCGGCTGCCGGGGGTGGCGCACCAGCGCCTTGAGCATGGAGAACTCGCCCGTGGTCAGCGCGATGGGCTCGCCGTCACGGGTGAGCCGTCGCAGCGCGAGATCGAACTCGAAGGGCCCGAAATTCACCGTCAGCGGTTCCCTGGCCGGCGCACCCGGCGCCTCCATCCGGGGGCGGCGCCGCAGCACCGCGTGGATGCGGGCCAGCAACTCGCGCGGATTGAAGGGCTTGGGCAGGTAGTCGTCGGCGCCGACCTCGAGCCCGACGATGCGGTCCACGTCCTCCACCTTGGCGGTCAGCATGATGATCGGCGTGCTGTCGTTGTTGGCCCGCAGGCGGCGGCAGATCGAGAGGCCGTCCTCGCCCGGGAGCATGAGGTCCAGCACGATCAGGTCGACCGTGTCGCGCGTCATCACCCGGTTGAGCGCCCGCGCATCCTCGGCGAGCACCACCTCGAAGCCTTCCTGGGTCAGGTAGCGCCGCAGCAGGTCTCGAATGCGGGCGTCGTCATCGACCACGACGATGCGGTCCGCGCGGGTCGGGGTGGTGTTGGCAGTGGCGTTCATGCGATCCTTCCGCAGCCAGGGCAATCGTTGCGGCATGGACCGCATTTGTAACCACGGTGATTGTGCGCAGCGAGCCCCCGGATCGAGCGTTGGATTGACCTCCCGTTACATCTTTGGGGCCATCCTGGGGGGGTCCATGCCGTCGCCGGCCCGGACCAGGCCCGGACTAAGATGAGCCGTAAATCCAGGAGCCCTCCATGACCCTCGCCATCGATCCCCGCCGGCCCCAACCAGCCGCCGGCCCTTGTTTCTTGTCGGTCCGCATGGGTCGGCGGACGGCCAGCCTCTTGGCGACCCTGGCCGCGGCCCTGCTCGCCCTGCCGGTCGCCCGCACCGCCCGCGCCGCCGAGATGGCGCCCGACGGCCTGGTTCAATTCAGCACCACGGCCAGCACCGAGGTCACCCAGGACTTGCTCGCCATCACCCTGCAGGTGGTTCGCGACGGCCCTGACGCCGCCCTGGTGCAGGCCCAGCTCAAGACCGTGCTGGACGCCGCGCTGGCCGAGGCCCGCAAGGCGGCGGCACCGGGCGCGATGGAGGTGCGGACCGGCAACTTCGCCCTCTACCCGCGCTACGCCAAGGACAACCGCATCAACGGCTGGCAGGGCCAGGCCGAGCTGGTGCTGCAGGGCCGGGACTCGCAGCGCGTGGCGCAGACCGCAGGCCGGCTCATTGGCATGAACATCATCAGCGCTGGTCACAGCGTCTCGCGCGAGCTGGCCGAACAACACGAGTCCGAGATCACCGCGCTCGCCATCCGCAAGTACCGCAGCAAGGCCACCGAGGTGGCCAAGCAGTTCGGCTTCGGCGGCTATGTGGTGCGCGAGATCTCGGTGCAGGCCGGCGATTCGGGCGGCATGCCCCGGCCCGTGATGATGCAGGCCCGCGCGCCCATGGCGATGGCGGCCGACGCCCCGGTGCCGGTGGAGGCCGGAAAGACCACGCTCAGCGTGACGGTGAGCGGCACGGTGCGGCTGATGCCCTGAGCCCGGTTCGCGTCGCTTCGGCCCCCAACGACCGGGGTGGTCCACCGGGTCGCCCTCAGGCCAGCACAAACCCCTCGTGGTGGATCCAGTACCAAGTGCCGCTGATGCCATCGCCGGCCTCGAACACGCGGACCGAATCGCCCTTCTTGCGCAGCAGGTGCAAGGCGTACGGACCGGCAAAGCCGGCGCCGATCACGACGGCGTTGAGGCGCCTGGGTTGCTTCGCGCCCCGGCCCGCAGCGCACCGACCCGCTTGACCAGCTCGGTGCTGCTGCCCACCATCAGCTTGCGCATGACGTTGGCGCGGTGCACGTCCACGGTCTTCGGGCTGATGCCGAGGTCGCGGGCCAGTGTCTTGCTCGTCTTGCCTTCCAGCAGGCCGTCCAGCACCTCGAGCTCGCGGGACGACAGCCGGTCGAGCTGGGTCTGTATGCCCTGGTCGTGCAGGCGGCTGTGGTAGCGCTCTCGGGCCAGCCGGACGATGCGGTTGACGGTGTGCAGGAACACCTGGGGATTGAAGGGCTTCTGCAGGAAATCGACCGCGCCCTGCTGCATGGCGTTCACGGCGGCGGGCACGTCGCCGTGCGCGCTGAGGAAGATCAGGGGCACGTCGAGGCCTTCGTCGATCAACTGCTGCTGCAGTTCCAGCCCACTGATGCCGGGCATGCGCAGGTCCAGCACGGCGCAGACCGGCCCGCGCACCTCGCGCAGCGCGGCGAGGAAGCGCTCGGCGTTGTCGAAGCTGCGCGAGGCGATCTTCACCGACTCCAGCAGCCACATCAGCGCGTCGGTCACGTCGCGCTCGTCGTCCACCAGAAAGACTTGCACCGCCTGGGGGTCCACACTCATGGGGTTGTTTCTCGCGAAAGCGGCAAGGTGAATCGGAAGCAGGCCCCACCATCGCCCGGCGGCAGCAGCACCAGCGAGCCGCCATGGGATTCGATGATGGTGGCGCAGATCATCAGGCCCATCCCGAGGCCGGTGGCCTTGGTGGTGAAGTAGGGCTCGAAGATGCGCTCGGCCAGCGCGGCCGGCACACCGGGACCGCGGTCCCGGATCTGGATGCTGGCCTTGCTGCGCCCTTCGGTGCCCAGGGTGATCGCGATCACCCGGTCCTCGGGGTCGGCATCCTGCACGGCGTCCAGGGCGTTCATGACCAGGTTGACCAGCACCTGCTGGATCTCCACCGGGTGGCAGCGCACCAGCGTCGTTGCGCTGCCGGCCTGGAGCTGAACCCGGGCCTGGGCGGCGCGCAAAGGGACGTCGAGCAGCGCCAGCGTCTGCTGCACCAGGGCGGCCAGGTCGATCTGCTCGGACTCGGGCTGGTGGCGCGAGACGAAGCCGCGCACGTTGCGAATGATGTCGCTGGCCTGCTCCAGGTGGCCGGCCACCTTGTCCAGCGCCTGGGCCAACTCGGGTCGGTCGGCGAGTTCCTCGCCCAGCCGGTGGCGCAGGCCACCCAGGTAGCTCTGGCAGGCGTTCAGGGGCTGGCCGAGCTCATGGGCCAGCGCCGAGGCCATCTGGCCCATCAGCGAGAGCCGCGAGGCATGGGCCAGGGCTGCTTGCTGGGCATGCTCGCGGTCGCGGGCGCGGCGCTGATCGGTGACGTCGGCCAGGGCGTAGGCCACGCCCAGGCCGTGGCCGGACATCGGCGCGGCCACGACCGAGATCTCGCGCCGCTTGCCGCCGGCGGCAAGCCAGACGATCTCGAAGCGGTCGACCCGGCGCGCGACCGCGGTGCCAGCATGACGGCGCACCAGCCCGGCCAGCGAGTGGGCCTGTCCGTCGGCGTCCAGCACCCGACCTTCGTCCTCGACGACGACATCGAGCACCGCGCGCGTGGCCGCACCCAGGTAGTTTTGCAGGGTGCGGTTGACCTCGACGATCTCCCCCTCGGCATTGGTCACCAGCACGCCCAGCGGCATGTGGCGGAACAGGGCGCGGTATTTCTCGCGGCTCTCGACCGAGAGCTCCTGCGCCGCGCGCCGCCGCTCCACCTCGG
>CAISYQ010000531.1 GCA_903889735.1 uncultured Methylibium sp. | reverse complement strand
GTACATATCAGCCCCTTAACCCATCACAACTGTGTCCTGCCCCAGTCTTGGACGCCACCCCCGCTGCCACACGATGCTTGTCATGCGCCCAGTCGGTAAGCCACGCGGCGACCGAGGTTCTCCGCCTTTTGCAGAGCCCAACACTATAGCACGGCCAGCACAAAGAGCCGGTGGCCGGGCGCTCTGGGCATCGTTCGTGCGGCCTTGCCAGCGCCCCATCCCCCTGCCTTCCTATAATCAATGTGCTCATGCCCGCCACCACCGCCTCCGCGCCGCAGCCGACCTGCGCCGTCAAAGACCGCCCCTCGACTTGGCTGGCGGACCTCGTGGCGGCCGACCTCATTGAGGTAGATGCCGTGATACGGGAGCGCCTGACCTCGGGCGTGGCCCTGGTCAACCAGATCTCGACCTACATCGTGAGTGCCGGCGGCAAGCGGATCCGCCCCTTGCTGGTGCTGATGTTTGCCCAGGCGCTGGGATTTCGCGGGCAGGAGCGGTACGAGCTGGCCGCCTGCGTCGAGTTCATCCACACCGCCACCCTCCTGCACGACGATGTGGTCGACGAATCCCTGCTGCGGCGGGGTCGCGACACCGCCAACGCGCGCTTCGGCAATCCGGCCAGCGTGCTGGTGGGAGATTTCCTCTACTCGCGTGCCTTCCAGATGATGGTGTCGGTGAAGAACCTGCGGGTGCTTGAGGTGCTGGCCGATGCGACCAACATCATCGCCGAGGGCGAGGTCTTGCAGCTCATGAACATGCACGACCCAGACCTCTCGGTCGATGACTACCTGCAAGTGATCCGGTACAAGACCGCCAAGCTCTTCGAGGCCAGCGCCCGCCTGGGTGCGCTGCTGGCGCAGGCCCCTCCGGCGATCGAGGCGGCCTGCGCCGATTACGGCCGGGCCCTGGGCACCGCCTTCCAGCTGGTCGACGACATGCTTGACTACGAGGGCGACACGGCGGCGCTGGGCAAGACAGTCGGCGATGACCTGCGCGAAGGCAAGCCCACATTGCCTTTGCTGGTGGCCATGGCGCGGGGCACGCCGGCCCAGAGCCAGCTCGTGCGCCGAGCGATCGAGCAGGGCGAGGTCGAGCGGCTGCCAGACGTGATCCAGATCGTGCGGGAAACGGGCGCGCTCGACGTGACGCGGGCTGCAGCACGGAATGAAATCGAGAAGGCCAGTCGGGCCTTGCAGATCCTGCCGGAGTCGGAATATCGGGACGCTCTGCTACACTTATTGGCTCGGTCGATTGATCGATCGTCATGATCGATATACGCCGAAGGTGGCGCAATGCCACCTCCATCGGGGTGTAGCTTAGCCTGGTAGAGCGCTACGTTCGGGACGTAGAGGCCGGAGGTTCGAATCCTCTCACCCCGACCAGAATTTCATACGGCCCTTTGGGGCATTGCACTGTTCCGATGACCAGAAATCCTGGGCTGTTGGCCGCAAAGACCCTCTGCAGAGGGCCAAAGCCAGAGGCGCTCGGTAACACCTGGCACGGGCGAATCACCAGGTGACAAGAAGCACCAGCGCAGCGAACCATCTGATCCGACTGCGTTTACAGGGCGCGACGAATCAGCGATCATGATTCCGTCTGTCTGCAATCCCACGCTGCCCGCCCTTGGACACCCTCATTGAAGCATCGCAAAGCACTCTCTCGGGCGTGGCCCGGGTGCTGGTGCATGCCGGCCGGCTCACGGTCCATGCGGCAGAGGAACTGGCGCGCGGGGCGAAGGAGCACCACACCGGCTTCGTTGCCGCGGTGCTGGGCGCCGGTGCCATCACCCCGCAAGAGCTCGCCCACACCCTCTCCAGCGCGCTGGCGATACCGCTGCTGGATCTGGCGGCGGTCGATCCGCAGAAGCTGCCTCGCAACGTCATCGACGCCAAGCTCGCAGCGCAGTACCGTGTGGTGGTGCTGGGCAGGCGCGGCAACCGGCTTTTCATCGCGGGCTCCGACCCGACCGATCAGGAGGCCGTGGAGCGGATCAAATTCGCCACCCAGCTGACCCCGGAATGGGTGATCGTCGAGCATGACAAGCTGGTCAAGCTGGTCGATGCGACCACCGCCTCGACCAGCGAGGCCCTGGAATCCCTGGTCTCCGACGAGTTCGAGTTCGACGTCACCGAAGAGGAGCCCCAGGCCACCGACCCGGCCGACGGCGCGGGGGATGTCGAAGATGCGCCCGTCGTCCGTTTCCTGCAGAAGATGCTGGTCGATGCGATCAATGCGCGCGCTTCCGATCTGCATTTCGAGCCTTACGAGTACAACTACCGCGTGCGCTTTCGCATCGACGGCGAGCTGCGTGAGATCACCCAGCCGCCGATGGCGATCAAGGAAAAGCTTGCTTCGCGCATCAAGGTGATTTCGCGACTCGACATCGCCGAGCGCCGGATCCCCCAAGACGGCCGGATGAAGCTGAAGTTCGGCAGCAAGGCGATCGATTTCCGGGTCAGCACCCTACCGACCCTGTTCGGCGAGAAGATCGTGATCCGCATCCTCGACCCTTCGAGCGCCAAGCTCGGGATTGAGGCGCTTGGCTACGAGCGGATCGAGAAAGACCGCCTGATGGGCGCCATCAAGCGCCCCTACGGCATGGTGCTGGTCACGGGCCCGACCGGCTCCGGCAAGACGGTGTCGCTCTACACCTGCCTCAACATCCTCAACCAGCCGGGCGTCAACATCGCCACCGTCGAAGACCCGGCTGAAATCAACCTGCCCGGCGTCAACCAGGTCAATGTCAATGACAAGGCCGGGTTGAGCTTCTCGGTCGCCTTGAAGGCTTTCCTGCGGCAGGACCCCGACATCATCATGGTCGGCGAGATCCGCGATATCGAGACCGCCGACATCGCCATCAAGGCCGCCCAGACCGGCCACATGGTGCTGAGCACGCTCCACACCAACGACGCCCCCACCACCCTGACCCGCCTGATGAACATGGGCGTGGCGCCCTTCAACATCGCATCCAGCGTCATCCTGATCACGGCCCAGCGCCTTGCGCGCCGGTTGTGTGAGAACTGCAAGCTGCCGGCCGACTACCCCCGCGAGGGCCTGCTCAAGGCCGGCTTCACCGACAGCGACCTCGACGACAACTGGAAGCCCTTCCGCGCGGTCGGCTGTCCCAGTTGCAACAACGGTTACCGCGGCCGTGTCGGCATCTACCAAGTGATGCCGATCACCGAGGAGATTTCACGCATCATCCTGTCCAGCGGGAACGCCATGGACATCGCAGCGCAGGCACTCAGGGAAGGTGTGCGCGACCTGCGCCAATCCGGACTGAGCAAGGTCAGGGCCGGCATCACCACCCTCGAGGAAGTGATCTCGGTCACCAACGAGTAAGCTCTGTCCGTCAGCAAGCAACCCAATCCCCATGGCCACAGCAGCGCCGCCGAGCAAGGCAAAGAGCGTCACGGAATTCGTCTTCGAGTGGGAAGGCAAGGACAAGAACGGCCGACAGATGCGAGGGGAGATCCGCTCGGGCGGCGCGTCGACGGTCAGCGCGATGCTGCGCCGCCAAGGCATCCTGGCCAGCAAGATCAAGAAGCGCCGCACCAGCGGCGGCAGCTCGATCAAGCAGAAGGACATCGCCATCTTCACCCGCCAGATCGCCACCATGATGCGGGCCGGCGTGCCGCTTCTGCAGTCCTTCGACATCGTGGGTCGCGGCAGCGTGAACCCAAGGGTGACGAAGCTGCTGAACGACATCCGCACCGACATCGAGACCGGCACCAGCCTCTCGGCAGCCTTCCGCAAGAACCCGCTCTACTTCGACGCGCTCTACTGCAACCTGGTCGAGGCCGGCGAAGCAGCGGGCATCCTCGAGGCGATCCTGGATCGCCTGGCCGTCTATCAAGAGAAGACGCTCGAGATCAAGCGCAAGATCAAGTCGGCCCTGACCTACCCCATCGCGGTGCTGGTGGTGGCGTTCGTGGTGGTCGCCATCATCATGATCTTCGTCATTCCCGCCTTCAAGGAGGTCTTCACCTCCTTCGGCGCCGACCTGCCAGCCCCGACGCTGTTCGTGATGGGGCTCTCGGAGATCTTCGTCAGCTACTGGTGGCTGATCTTCGGTGTGATCGGTGGCTCTATCTACTTCTTCCTCGAGTCCTGGAAACGCTCCGTGGCCATGCAGAAGACCATGGACCGCCTGCTGCTCAAGGTCCCGGTGTTCGGCTCGCTCCTCTACAAATCGGCAGTGGCGCGCTGGACCCGAACGCTGTCCACGATGTTCGCGGCCGGTGTGCCGCTCGTCGAAGCGCTGGACTCCGTGGGTGGCGCCGCCGGCAACGCGGTGTTCGCCGAAGCCACCGAACAGATCCAGCGCGATGTCTCTACCGGCACAGCGCTCACGACCTCCATGCAGTCGACCGGTATCTTCCCGATCATGGTGCTGCAGATGTCCTCCATCGGCGAGGAGTCAGGCTCGCTGGACCACATGCTTGCCAAGGCGGCCGAGTTCTACGAGTCCGAGGTCGATGAAGCGGTGAAGGGGCTCTCCAGCCTGCTGGAGCCGCTCATCATCGTGGTGCTCGGCGGCCTCATCGGCGGCATCGTGGTGTCGATGTACCTGCCGATCTTCAAGCTCGGCCAGGTCGTCTGACGCGATCTCGCGTGCTGCCTCAGGCCGTGCCGCTCGACCCGCTCTTGCTGTGGCTCTCGCCTATCGGGCTGGGCCTGATCGGCCTGTGCGTGGGCAGCTTCCTCAATGTGGTCATCCACCGCATGCCCCTGATGATGGAGCGGACCTGGAAGCTCGAAGGGGCCGAATTGCTGGGCCTGCCCCCGCCTGCCGAGCTCGCCGGCGTCGCACCGCTCAGCCTGCTGCAACCCCGCTCGCACTGCCCGTCCTGCGGCCATGGCATCCGGTGGTTCGAGAACATCCCCTTGCTCAGCTGGCTGTGGCTGCGCGGCCGCTGCTCAGCCTGCCGGGCGCCGATCGGCCTGCGCTATCCACTGGTTGAGCTCAGCACCGGCCTGCTGTTCGCCCTGCTGGCCTGGCGCCTGGGCCCACATCCGGTGGTGCTGGCCTGGTGTGGGTTCGTCGCCCTGCTGGTGGCGCTCTCCGGGATCGATTGGGACACCACCCTGCTGCCGGACAGCCTCACGCTGCCCCTGCTCTGGGGTGGCCTGGTGGCCTCGGCCCTGGGCTGGACGCTGCCGCTCGAGACCGCCGTCTGGGGCGCCGTGGCCGGCTACCTGTCGCTCTGGTCGGTGTACTGGCTGTTCAAGCTGGCCACCGGCAAGGAGGGCATGGGCGCCGGCGATTTCAAGCTCCTGGCGGCGCTGGGCGCCTGGCTGGGCTGGCAGATGCTGCTGCCCATCGTGCTGGCCGCGTCGCTGATCGGCGCCGTCGTCGGGATCGCCCTGAAGTTCAGCGGCGGACTGCACGAGGGGCGCTATGTGCCCTTCGGTCCCTTCCTGGCAGGCGCCGGTCTGGTCGTGCTGTTCGCCGGGTCCGAACGCGTGACGGGTTGGCTCGGCTGGACCTGAGCTTCAGGCGATGGCCTCCTTGCGGGTCGGTCTCACCGGTGGCATCGGCAGCGGCAAGAGCACCGTCGCGGAGTTGCTGCTGGCCCAGGGCGCTGCGGTCATCGACACCGATGCCATTGCCCGCGATCTCACGGCACCCGGGGGTTTGGCGATCCCGGCGCTGCGCGAACGCTTCGGAGCCGAATGCATCGACGCCCGCGGCGCGCTCGACCGTCCCTGGATGCGCCAGCGCGCCTTCGCCGACCCCGCCATCCGCCGCGAGCTCGAAGCCCTTCTCCACCCGCTGATCGGCGCTGAGACCTCGCGCCGGGCCGATGCGGTAGCCAGCAGCCCCTGCCTCGTGTTCGACGTGCCCTTGCTGGTCGAGAGCGGCCGCTGGCGTGAACGGGTCGACCGGGTGCTGGTCATCGACTGCCATGAGGCAACCCAGGTCGCGCGAGTGCTGCGCCGGCCAGGGTGGTCGCTCGAGGATGCCGAGCGGGTGATCTCGCAGCAGGCGTCGCGCCATCAGCGCCGCGCCGCCGCGGATGCGGTGATCGACAACGACGCGCCCGGGCTGGACCGCCTGGCGCAAGAACTCGTGGCGCTGTGGCACCGCTGGATGGGCTGATGGGACCTGGGCACCCTGTGGAACAATCCTGGCCGATCCTGCAGATCAGTGGACGTGCGG
>CAISYQ010000530.1 GCA_903889735.1 uncultured Methylibium sp. | reverse complement strand
CTGCCTCAGCCTTCTTGCCCATCGCCGCAAGTGCTTTGACGCCCCACTGGCGGTCGTGCCACCACTTGAATGGCGCCCGCTCCAGCAGCGTGAGAAGTTGATCGTGGCGGCCAACGGTATACAGCGACGCAAGGCATGCGCTGGTCCCTTTGAAGAACCCGTGACCGGTGGACCGGGAGCTCCAGACGTGTTCGACAAGAGGCAGGAATTCATCGACCCACACCATCGCCAGTTCCGACGTGACGCACAGCTCGCCCCAGTGCTCTCCGAGGGATTCGATGTAGGGGATGTCGTCGTCTTGCAAGGCCTGCCACAGGCGTTCCAGCCAACGCTGTCGAACGCGCGGATCGACATCAGCCTTGGCAATGATGGGCACCAGGGTGTCGATGGCCTGGTTCACTGCGGTGCCGAGGGCTCCGGAAGAGCTGTCGACCTGCTCCAGCGCTGGCGACAACTTCTCCAGCAGAGTCACGGCGCCGTCGGCGGCGAGCACCGGCTCCTTGCGTGCGACCGCCTTGATTTCAGCGAGCGCTTCTTTGATCCGCTGGATCGGCGTGTCGGATCGCCAGCCGAAGGCGTGACGGCGGAATCGGGAGGTGAACTGCCACTTGTGCGCTGTCATGGTCGATAGGCCTTGAACTACCGCACGGGGTACTGGCCGTTGCGGACGAACCGATCGAAGGTGTCCTCCTCGGGTTCGCCATCGTCATGCTGTGGCCGCTGCCACTCGGCGTCGGGCATCACCAGCAGGGTCAGCGAGTAGTCGTATTGGCCCGCGACCCGGGTCATTTCGTTCAACTGCATGGACGCTGGCTCGCGTGGAAACCAGGTCTGCGCCCGTGTGGATTGCATCTGGGCACCAACATCCAAGAGGTTGTTGCTGTGCGCCAGAGCGTCCTGCGGCAGTTCGATGGTGTTCTTGCGCGTCGCAAAGTAGGCGCCGGACTTGAAGGCGGCCTGGTTCGACTTTGACCACAGGAGGTGGTCGTCACGGCTTGCCACGAGGACCGCGCGCTTCTCGGCGATCTCCGTCCAGCGCAGCGCGGCGGCAGTTAGCGACACGCCATACCGTTCCGCGCAGTGACCCAGCAGGTCAAAACTGACGGGTTGGCCATCGACTTGCTTCCTGAAATCGTCCAGCGGCATGAGCAAGGTCGACGCGAACTTGTCAGCCTCGGTTTCGATGTCCCGCTCGTTGCCGTCACCCGTCTCGATGTCGTCGTCACCGCACTCGAACCGATCCTGGTCGTGGCGGTGCAGGATGTAGTGACCGAACTCGTGCGCAATCGTGAAACGCTTGCGACCCTCGGACCGGACGGCGCTGTTGTAGACGATCAACCACTTCGACCGTGCCTTGTTGGCAGCGAGCATGCCCTCCAAGCCACCCAGATCCTCGCCCTGGACCTTGTCCACGGGCGAGTCGGCAAAGCACTGCCGGGAGTACTCCAGTGCGACCTCATCGACCTTGACCGGAAAGCGGTTCGCTCCCAGCACCATGTTGAGCATGGACGAGATGCGGTTGGCCTCGGCCATCGGCTGCTTGCGTTCGGTCACTCGTCGTCATCCCATGCGTCGAGGATCTTGCGCAGCCGCTTCTTGGTGTCGTCCGGCATGCCCTTGTACTTGCGGAAGAAGGCCTCGTCGATGACTTCTTCACCAGGGGATGCTGTCGACTCGGTGAGCAGGAACTCGGTCGTGACCTCGAGCACCGAGGCGATCTTGCCGATCTTGTCCGCCGACGGCTTCGGGTCATCCTTGTTCTCCAGCTCCCAGATGTAGCTCTTGCTGGATTCGGTCAGCTCGGCCAGTTGTTCAAGGCTGAGCTTCTTCTGCTTCCGCAGTGCGCGGATCTTGTCGCCCAGGGGTGATGGCACCGATTGCTCCTAATTGGTCTGCTCCAAGCCGAAAATAATACCACCACACCGAACGAAAACGTACCTGCTTGACAAACCCCTATCCGACCAGAAATAATCCCAAGCGTTCGGTACACCGAACAAAAACGGTCTGCAACCCCCAAGAACAAGATGGGGCGGCTCGGGCTGGTGCCAACCCGATCAACACCTTGCAAAGGGGGAATGTCAATGAACGATGCTGAAAACCTGTCCAAGCTGCTCGGCCACCTGCCGCCGCCGGTCTTCCGAGAATTCATGGTGGGGGAGTTCGCTCTGGCAATGCCGGATCTGGACAAGAAGCAGGGCAAGCAGGAACAGCGCGCTGTCATGGAGGCAATCCTGTCGGCACTGGAGGTGGGCGCGCGGCGGAAGATCGAGGAAGTGTCTGAGCGCATCGTGCTGCTCTCGGATGGCGCTGGGCAGGACGTCATCGATGGCATCAGTCAGGACATCGTCGGCGACGATGCCAAGGCCGCGTTTGCAGTCATCCCGAACCAGTACGAACGTGCGCTGTGGCTGTATCTCAATGCGCCCGCACTGTTCGAGGAGGCGTTGAACGCCCGCCAGGCGGATGTCTTCCGTCAGAGCGCGTCTTGCTATTCGGGCTATGTCGCGCCCAAGGATCTGACGGTCCTGGATGACGCGGTAGCTCGGCAGGCCTTCCACCAGGCCGTTGCTCAGCAGCTTGGCTGTGCAGCGGATACGGTTGCCGTTCAGGTTTTCAAGCGATTGCGTCCTGACACCCTCACCGGCGAAGACGTCGACCTGTACCAGGTCAGCGTCCATCACAACCGCCCGCCCGAGATCATCGATCGGGTACAGGCCAGCGAACTGGTGCCGCAGGAGGTGATCCGGGCTGTGTCCTCGCATATCACCTACGAGCCCGCCAATGGCCACCTGGAGGTCTTGTCGAAAGACACCGACGGCCGCGAGGCACTGGCACGCATCGTGGCGGACTCGCTGCTGCAGTCGCCTATCACCGGCGACAAGATCCCGCTGAAGCAGTACCACTACCAGAGTCTGGCCGCACCCCGCAGCTTCGATCTGACGGGCGAGGATGTGGCCTCGGTCAAAGTGATCGAACTCGGCTACACCACTGCCAACCACCGGTCCTTGCTGGTGAAGATCTGGGCCAAGGACGTCGACGACATCTACACCGCCGCACGTTCCCTGATCTCCCTGTCGTTCGACTTCCGCCACCACCACATCAGCTACGCGAAGCTGTCCATCCGCACGAAGAAGGTCGGCAAGGAACGTGCTCGCACGATCGTCGTGATCCTGCGCGACGACAACAAGTGCAACATCAAAACCAAGCGCGAAAAGGACCGTGCGCTGTGCGACCGCTTGCTGGCCAAGTGGCAGTTGGTGAAGGAGATCAGCGATG
>CAISYQ010000529.1 GCA_903889735.1 uncultured Methylibium sp. | reverse complement strand
GTGGCGGTCATGCGGTATTGTCACCCGAGGCGTGGCGGGCGACCCCGTGGGTGGGTCAACACACCGGTCTGTCGGATCACCCCGGTGAGGGCCCTGCCGCCTTGGCCTGCTCAGCCCCTGGGCGGTTCGCCAGCCAGGCCCGGGCCCCCTCCCCGGCCGCCCGGCCGCTGGCCAGGCAAGCGTTCAGCAGGTAGCCGCCGGTGGGGGCTTCCCAGTCCAGCATCTCGCCCGCGCAGAACACGCCCGGCATTGCGGTGAGCATCAGCCCGGCGTCCAGGCCCTCGAAGGGCAGGCCCCCGGCGCTGCTGATGGCCTCGTCGATGGGCCGCGCCGCCACCAGCCGCAGCGGCAGCGCCTTCAGCGTGGTGGCCACCCGGGCGGCGTCCTTCAGAGCCTGCGGATCGGCCCCCTCCCCGACCAGCACCTCGTGCAGCAGCGCCGCCTTGACGCCGTCGATGCCCAGTCGGCTCTTGAGGTGGGTGGCGAGCGAGCGGCTGCCGCGCGGCCGCGCCACCTCGGCGGCCACGAATTCCGCGCTGCGGTCGGGCAGCAGGTCCAGGGTGAGCCGGGCCTCGCCGGTGGCCGCGATCGCGTCGCGCAGGGCGGCCGAGGCGGCGTAGACCAGGCTGCCCTCGATGCCGGTGGCGGTGATGACGAACTCGCCCTGGCGCTCGAACCCACCCCCGCCCGGCAGCGGGCAACGCAGCACCACCGGCTTGATGGGCGCGCCCGCATGGCGCTCGCGGAAATAGGCGCTCCAGCCGGGCGGCCGGCCGAGCGCGCCGACGTCGAAGCCGCAGTTGGAGGGCCGCAGCGGTGCCACGGCCACGCCCTTTGCGGTCAACAGCGGCACCCAGGCGCCATCCGAGCCGAGCCGGGCCCAGCTGGCGCCGCCCAGCGCCAGCACCAAGGCATCGGCCGCTACCGTGCGCTCGCCCTGGGGGGTGGCGAAGCACAAATCGCCCTGCGAGGTCCAACCCTGCCAGCGGTGGCGCGCGTGAAAGCGCACGCCAGCCTCGCGCAAGCGGTGCAGCCAGGCCCGCAGCAGGGGCGCCGCCTTGAGGTCGCTGGGGAACACCCGCCCCGAGCTGCCGACGAAGGTGCGGATGCCCAGCCCCGCCGCCCAGTCGCGCAGCGCCGGGGGATCGAAGCCGCGCAACAGCGGCTCCAGGGCCGCACGGCGGTCGCCATAGCGGCTCAAGAACGGTTCGAAGTCCTCGCCGTGGGTGAGGTTCAGGCCGCCCTTGCCCGCCAGCAGGAACTTGCGGCCGACCGAGGGCATGGCATCGAACACGTCGACCTGCACACCGCCCGCGGCCAGCCGCTCGGCGGCCATGAGGCCGGCCGGACCGGCGCCGATGACGGCGGCGCGGTCAGCGCCCGCCACGCCCGCCCACGCCGAAGGTGTAGGCCAGCGAGACCTCAACCACATTGCCTTTCAGCGGCCCGCGCAATGCCTCGATGCGGCCAGCGCCCACGCGCAGCGCCAGGCTCGGGCTCAGCGCATAGCCCCCGTAGACCATGGGCTGGGCCACCAGGCCGCCGGCGGTGTCCACGCCACCGCCCCCGGCGGCGCCCACCAAGGCTTCTGCACCCGCCTGCCAGGGTCCCCAGCGCTGCTGAAAGCCCCCGCCGAGCAGGCCGACCGAATAGCCGCCGGCTCCGCCGCCCAAGGCGCTGTGGGCCTGGCCGCTGAGGTAAAAGCGCTCGGACACGAAGCGGTTGACCCGCAGCGACACCGCCCGCAGGTCGCGGGTGCGGCCGTCGCGGCGAACGGCGGGGTAGCGCTCGAAGCCACCCACCCACTCCATGCGGGTGGCCGGCGCCGTGTCGGCACGGCCACGCCGCCGCTCGTCCAGCACCCAGACCAGCGAGGCCGAGGCGTAATCGGCCTCGAAGCGGCCCTGGGGCGACTTCGCCCGGCCGGCTTCCACCGTGAGCCCCAGGTCGCCGGCCAGGCGCAGCGTGCCATAGACGCCGCCCTTGAGCAGCAGGCCCCCGCCGACATCCACCTCGCCGCCGCCGCCCATGCCCGCGGCGAACCGCGTACCCACGTAGAGGCGGTTGGGCAGCCACTCCGATTCCAGGCCCACGGTACCGAGGTACTCGGCATAGCCCGCCACGCCGCCGCTGGCCGCACCGGCGGCCTCCAGGCCCCAGAAGAGGTGGTTGCCCAGCGACTGCTCAAAGCGCGCGCCGGCAAAACCGATGCGGCTCTCCAGAGGACGGCCGTCCAGGCGCCGTGAACCGCGTTTGGGCTTGTAGGCGCCCACAACCGCCTGCATGCGGTCGAAACCGATGCCCGAGCGCTGCTTGATCGTCCGCGGCTCGCCCAGGCGGGCGGCGCCGACATGGCGGAAGTCGGTGAGCGCGGTCCAGACCAGACCCACCTGGGTGCTGTCGATGCGGCCTTCGCTGAAGCGCACCCGCGAGACCGACAGCCCCGCCCGCTGACCGGCGAAATCCCAGACCAGATCGGCATGCGGGCGCAGCATCAGGCCGCTGCCAACCGGCGCACTGCCGCCACCGCCCCCCCCCAGGTAGACACCGACATCCAGACCCAGCGGCCCGCTGAGGCGGCGGTAGCCGCCAAGCTCCGCACCCACGGTGAACATGCCGCCGCGTTCGCCGGTGATGGCTCCATAGGCGGCCGGTCCGAAAGACCAGCCCGGCGCGATCTCGACCAGGTAGCTGGTGCCCACCATGCCCATGGTCTCGCTACCCGGCAACTTGACGCGCTCGGCGGTGAGACGGAACTGGGCGGGCGTCGTCTGCAGACCCTGCAGCGGGCCTGCAGGCGCCTCGGCAGCGTGGGTGGCGGCACCCGCACACACACCGACCAGCGTCGCCCCCAGGCAACGCAGCAGCCCGCCCAGCGGCAGGGCCCTGCGGCGCAGGGCCGCCCGGGTCGAAAGTGCGGGCCGGTGGCCCTCGGTCAGCCTCTGGCTCATGCGCTCTCTCCCAGGCCCTGAGGCCAGACCCGATCGAAATATTCCAGCACCAGCTCGAGCTGCTCGTGCGCCTCGAAACCCTCGCGCTCGGCCCGCTCGGCGTAGTCCTGCCGGTAGGCGGCCAGCCACCAGGCCAGGCTGCCATCGCCTTCGCCGCAGGCGCGGGCGAACTCGTCGTCGATCTCGTTGAAGTGGCGCAACTCCACATGGGTGTTGCGCACGATGGCACGGGCCAGCCCAGCGCCATCGAGCACCACCAGGTGGTCGCCCGGCTGCGGCAATGGCTCCAAGTCCTGCTGAAAATCACGCCTCAGGGTGGCATGGGCCCGCTTGCTGCCAGCCGCCACCAGCGCCGCCAGCTCGTCGGCCAGCGCCCGGCTGTGACCCAGCGCACTGGCCGAGAAACCCGCCACCTGCACCCCGCAGGCACGCTGGTAGTCCAGCCACAGGCGCTCGATGTCCTCGGCGCGACCGGGTAGCGGCGACGCGCTCATCCGCGGCCCCGAAGCGTGCGCGGTACCCGGTGGGACAGGGAAAAGTGGCGAGCCTTCATGCGCGGCGCAGTGTGCCACGCCGGCCTGGGCCCCTGGCGGTCTAAGCCGGGACCGCCTGACCGAGGCGGAACACCGAGGTGAGCTGCAGCAGATGCTGGGCCTGATCGCTCAGGCTGTGGGCGGCGGCCGCACTTTCCTCGACCAGCGCCGCGTTCTGCTGGGTGGCGCTGTCCATCTGGTGCACGGCGGTATCGATCTGGCCGATGCCCTGCTGCTGCTGGCGCGTGGTGAGCGAGATGCCGCTCATCAAGGTGGTGACGCGCTGGATCGCATCGACGGCTTCCGTGATGGTGCTGCCGGCCTGCGCGACCTGGGCGCTGCCCGAGGCGACCCGCTCCACGCTGTCGGTGATCAGCGACTTGATCTCCCGCGCCGCCTCGGCGCTGCGGCCGGCCAGGCTGCGGACCTCGGCGGCCACCACCGCGAAGCCGCGTCCCTGCTCCCCGGCCCGAGCGGCTTCGACCGCCGCGTTCAGGGCCAGGATGTTGGTCTGGAAAGCGATGCCGTCGATCACGCCGATGATGTCGCCGATGCGGCGGGAGCTCTCGTTGATGCCCTGCATGGTCTGCACCATGTCTTGAACCGCCTCCCCGGCCTTGACCGCCACGTCCGAGGCCGTCTTTGCCAGCTGGTTGGCTTCCTGGGCGCTGTCGGCGCTCTGCCGCACGGTGGTGCCCAGCTCCTCCATGGACGCCGCGGTCTGCTGCAGTGCCGTGGCCTGCTCTTCGGTGCGCACGCTCAGGTCCTGGTTGCCGGTGGCGATCTGCTCGCTGGCCGAGGCCACCTGTTCGGCGTTGGTCCGCACACCCAGGCAGATGCCCCGCAGCTGACCTTGCATGGCCTGCAGTGAATCCATCAGCTGCGCCACCTCGTCACGGCCGCGCACGGCGATCTCGAAGGCCAGGTCACCCTGGGCCACGCGGCCCAGCGACCGCATGGCCTCCTGCAGGGGCCGCACGATGCTGCGCGTGATCCGCCAGCTGAGCAGCAGGGTCAGCACCATCACGACGCCGACCAGCGCCAGGGCGGTCTCGCGCAGCAGCTGCGTGTCGGCCGCAACCCCCTTGACCTCATCCTGCATGTCCTGGATCGCGCCATCGACCAGTTTCTGCATGCCGGCCTGCAGGGCCTCGCTGGCCCGGTCGAAAGGCGCCATCTGCTGATTGCCCAGGGATGGCCCACCCTCCACATAGGCCTTGGCCATGCTCACGCCCGCGGCGTAGTAGGCGTCGAAGTCCTCGCGCAGGTGAGCCAGATCGGCCAGACCCTGGGCGTTGCCGTTGGCGCGCAGATCCGCCTCGAAGCGGGTGAGCCCCTGAAGGAAACGGTCGCGGCTCTCGACCGCCTTGTCGAAGCCGTCGTCCAGCCCGTCCTGGCCGCGTGTGGCCGAAACATCCTGCAGGTACTGCTGCACCTGCGCCACGTCCTTGCTCATGTCCTTGGCGAGCAGGGCGACCTCCACCTCGTGGGTCAGGTGGGAGACCACGTCCACCTTGATGAGCCCGAGAGACTGCCACAGCCAGACCGAGAAGATCGCGAACATCACGAGCGGCAGGGCCGTGCTGAGCACGAGGCGGGGTCCGATGCGCAGGCGCGAGAGCCCCTGGCCGGGTGGCAGGGTGCGGGAAGGGGTCGATTCGGTGGGCATGGGGGACCTTGATGTTGGCGGACGGGCGGCTGAAGGCCGCCAATCCTTCCTCATTTTAGTTTTCGAAGCGGACCGGCCGGCTTCGAGTCCGCCGCAGCCCCACCGCTGCGACCTCTCAGGACGCCGAACGCAAGGCCTCGCGCAGGTTCGCCGCGATGTCCGGCCTCGCGGCGAAGGGGTCGCTCGGGTTGCGCTGCAGGGTCAGGTC
>CAISYQ010000528.1 GCA_903889735.1 uncultured Methylibium sp. | reverse complement strand
TCCTGCTGGGCGGCACCAGCGGCCGCACCACGCTCAACGGCGAGGGCCTGCAGCATGAGGACGGCCACAGCCACAACCTGGCCGGCACCATCCCCAACTGCATCAGCTACGACCCGAGCTTCGCGCACGAGGTGGGGGTCATCCTGCACCATGGCCTCAAGCGCATGGTCGAGAAGCAGGAGAACGTCTATTTCTACTTGACGCTGCTGAACGAGAACTATGCCCACCCGGGTCTGAAGCCCGGCACCGAGGACCAGATCATCCGCGGCATGTACCTGCTCGAGCCGGGCGTACCACCCGGCCCGGGCGCGCCCAGCGTCAACCTGCTGGGCAGCGGCACCATCCTGCGCGAGTCGATGGCGGCGCGCGAGCTGCTCGAGCGCGACTGGGGCGTGGCGGCCAACGTCTGGAGCTGTCCGAGCTTCAACGAGCTCGCGCGCGACGGCCAGGATGCCGAGCGCTGGAACCTGCTGCACCCGACCCCGGATGCCCAGACCGGGCCGCGCCTGCCCTTCGTGACCCGGCAGCTCGCGCCCCATGCCGGTCCGGTGATCGCCGCCACCGACTACATGAAGGCCTTTGCCGACCAGATCCGCGCCTACATCCCCCGCGGCCGCAGCTTCAAGGTGCTGGGCACCGACGGCTTCGGACGCAGCGACTTCCGCACCCGCCTGCGCGAACACTTTGAGGTCAACCGCCACTACATCGTGGTGGCCGCCCTGAAGGCGCTGTCCGAAGACGGCCAAGTACCGGCGGCCAAGGTGGCCGAGGCGATTGCCCGCTACGGGATCGACGTCAACAAGATCAACCCGCTTTACGCCTGAGCGTGCGGACGGAGAACAGAACATGGCGCTCATGGAAGTGAAGGTTCCGGACATCGGCGACTTCGACCAGGTGTCGGTCATCGAGGTGCTGGTGAAGGTTGGTGACACCATCAAGGCCGAGCAGAGCCTGGTCACGGTGGAAAGCGACAAGGCCTCGATGGAGATCCCCTCCAGCCACGCCGGTGTCGTGAGGGAGCTGCGGGTTGCGCTGGGCGATGCGGTGAAGCAGGGCTCGGTGGTGCTGGTGCTGGAGACGGCGCAGGGTGCCGCTGCGCCGCCCGCCGCCGCTGTCGTCCCGGTGGCTCCGCTCACGCCAACGGGCCCGGCCGCCCCGACGGCGGCGATGGCGCCGAATGCTTCTGCGGCGGCCATCCCAGCGGCCGCCCATCGGGCAGCAATGACTCCTCCGGGAGCGGCACCTGTGGCGCCTGCGCCGGCCGCTCCGGGTGCGCGGCTGCCTCACGCCTCGCCGTCGGTGCGTCGGCTCGCACGCACCCTGGGCGTGCCGCTGAACGAGGTCCGGGGCCAGGGCCCCAAGGGCCGCATCACGCCGGCGGACCTCGAGGCCTTTGTGAAGCGCGTGATGGTTGGCGAGACCACCACCGCCGCGCAGGCCGCCCGGGCGCCGGCTGCTTCTGCGGCCGCAGGGGGCGCTGGACTGGACCTGCTGCCCTGGCCCAAGGTGGACTTCGCCAAGTTCGGACCGGTGGAGCGCAAGGACCTGGGCCGCATCAAGAAGATCAGTGGTGCCAACCTGCACCGCAACTGGGTCGTGATCCCGCATGTCACCAACCATGACGACGCGGACATCACCGAGCTCGAGGCCTTCCGACTGCAGCTCAACCGCGAGCACGAGAAGTCGGGCGTCAAGGTCACCATGCTCGCCTTCCTGATCAAGGCCTGCGTGGCGGCCCTGAAGAAGTTCCCCGATTTCAACGCCAGCCTGGACGGCGAGCAGGTCGTCCTCAAGCAGTATTTCCACATCGGCTTCGCCGCGGACACACCCAACGGCCTGGTCGTCCCGGTGATCCGCAACGCCGACCAGAAAGGCATCCTGGCCATCAGCCAGGAGATGAGCGAGCTGGCGAAGAAGGCGCGCGACGGCAAGCTCGGCCCGGCCGAGATGACCGGTGGCTGCTTCAGCATCAGTTCGCTGGGCGGCATCGGCGGGCGTTATTTCACGCCCATCATCAACGCACCCGAGGTGGCCATCCTGGGCGTGTGCAAGAGCAGCCTGGAGCCACGCTGGGACGGCACGCAGTTCGCGCCGCGGCTCATCCTGCCGCTCAGCCTGAGCTGGGACCACCGCGTGATCGACGGCGCGTCGGCGGCCCGCTTCAATGCCTACCTGGGCCAGGTGCTGGCGGATTTCCGCCGGGTGCTGCTGTGAGCCGCCGGCATTCCATCCACCAGAAGGGCTGAACGCGATGGCACTCATCGAGGTCAAGGTGCCGGACATCGGCGATTTCAAGGACGTGGCGGTGATCGAGTGGCTGGTCAAGCTCGGCGACACGGTCAAGGTCGAGCAAAGCCTGCTCACGCTCGAGAGTGACAAGGCGTCGATGGAGATCCCCTCCCCGGCGGCCGGGCTTGTGAAGGAGCTGCGGGTCCAGTTGGGGGACACCGTCAACGAGGGGACGGTGCTGCTGCTGCTTGAGGGTGAGGGCCCCGCGGCGGACTTGCCCGCTGCAGTCGCTGCGTTGGCGACGCCGCCCACGGTGGCCGCCGCAGCCACGGTGGTGCCTCTGGCCGGCCCTGCCGCAGCGGCCCCCCTGGCCGCCAACTACGCTGGCGGTGCCGACCTCGAGTGCGACCTGCTGGTGCTCGGTGCCGGACCCGGAGGCTATTCCGCCGCCTTTCGCGCCGCCGATCTTGGTCTCAAGGTCGTCATCGTCGAGCGCTACGCCGCACTTGGTGGCGTGTGCCTGAACGTCGGCTGCATCCCGAGCAAGGCGCTGCTGCATGTGGCCGCGGTGATGGACGAGGTCAGTCACTTCGCCGATCTGGGCGTGAGCTTCGGTGCGCCGACACTGGACCTGCCCAAGCTGCTCGCCCACAAGAACAAGGTCGTCGGCAAGCTCACCGGCGGCCTCGCGGCGATGGCCAAGATGCGCAAGGTGACCGTCGTGCGCGGTGTCGGCAGCTTCCTGGATCCCCACCATGTGGCGGTTGAGGAAACCACCGGCGATGGCCAGGAGAAGACCGGCCGGGCGCAGACCATCCGCTTCAGGCAGTGCATCGTGGCGGCCGGCTCGCAGGCGGTGCGCCTGCCCTTCCTGCCGCAGGATGAGCGCATCGTCGACTCCACCGGCGCGCTGGCGCTGCGCCAGGTGCCCGAGCGCATGCTGGTCATCGGCGGCGGGATCATCGGTCTGGAGATGGGCACCGTCTACTCGACGCTCGGCGCACGCCTGGACGTGGTCGAAATGCTCGACGGCCTGATGCAGGGCGCCGACCGCGATCTCGTCAAGGTCTGGCAGAAGATGAATGCCCGGCGTTTCGATCACATCCGACTCAAGACCCGCACCGTGGGCGCCGAGGCCACGGAGGACGGCATCCGCGTGAAGTTCGAGGCGGCCGACGGCACGGCGAGCGAGGCTGTCTACGATCTGGTGCTGCAGGCGGTGGGCCGCACACCCAACGGCCTGAAGATCGGCGCCGAGAAGGCGGGCGTGACCGTCACCGACCGCGGCTTCATCTCGGTCGATCTCCAGATGCGCACCAACATCTCCCACATCTTCGCCATCGGCGACATCGTCGGCCAGCCCATGCTGGCGCACAAGGCGGTCCACGAGGCGCATGTGGCGGCCGAGGTCGCTGCGGGCGTGCTGCTGGGCGACGCGATGCTGGCCCAATCGGCCTTCGATGCCCGCGTGATCCCGAGCGTGGCCTACACCGACCCGGAGGTGGCCTGGGTGGGTCTGACCGAGGACGAGGCCAAGGCCCGGGGCATCCCGGTGAAGAAGGGGCTCTTCCCCTGGACGGCCTCAGGCCGGGCCATCGCCAACGGCCGCGACGAAGGCTTCACCAAGCTGCTGTTCGATGACTCGGTCGAGGCCCATGGCCATGGCCGCATCCTGGGCGGCGGCATCGTCGGCACCCATGCGGGCGACATGATCGGCGAGATCGCCCTGGCCATCGAGATGGGCGCCGACGCGGTCGACATCGGCAAGACGATCCACCCCCATCCGACGCTGGGCGAGTCCATCGGCATGGCGGCCGAGGTCGCGCACGGCAGCTGCACCGACCTGCCGCCGCCGCGGCGCTGAGGCCGGATCGCAGACTTCCCTTCCTCGCTGGCAAGCCCGCCAACGAGACGCTGTCCATGCAGGATTCCTGCGAGGTGTCGAATCGAAGGTGGCCGTGCTGGACATGCAGCGTTCGGGACTGAACGGTCCCTCGGCCGCGCCCCTTCATTCCAAGAACTGCCGCGCCACCGAGGTGTACAGCGGAATCCCGAAAAGAATGTTCAAGGGGAAGGTGATGCCCAACGACAGGCCGAAGTAGAGGGAGGGGTTGGCCTCGGGGATGGCGTACCGCAGCACGGCGGGCACGACGATGTAGGAGGCGCTCGCCGAAAGCACCATCAGCAGGGCTGCATCGGCCGCGGGCAACTGCAACAACACGGCAAGCACCAGCGCGATCGCGGCGTGGATCAGCGGGCCGATGCTGGCGTAGGCCACGAGCAAGGGCGACTGCCCCCGGACGGAGCTGAAGTTCCTGGCCACCATCATGCCCATGTCGAGCAGAAAGAAGGCCAGCATGCCCTTGAACAGGTCGCTCGAGAAGGGCGCCATCACGGCTTTGCCCGCCTCCCCGCTGAGATAACCGACGGCCATGGCCCCGAGCAACAGCAGGTGCGCGCCGTTCGTGAACGATTCGTGGAGGATCTTGCCCAGCGGGGCGCCCTCACTCGGACCCCCGAAGGTGGCCACATCAACGCCTGCGGATGAGGACAGGGTGGTGACGCCCGGCGATCCGTGACGCAGCGAGTTTGCGAGCAGCACCGCCATGATGATGGCGGGCGACTCCATCAGCACCATCGCCACGGCCATGTGACCGCCAAAGGCCATTTGCTGGGCTTCGAGATGCTGCATGGCCGTCACGAAGCTCACGGCACTCACCGAGCCATAGGACGCCGCGATCGCGGCCGCATCAAACCGCGAGACTTTGTGCTTCAGCAGCTGGTAACCCAGCGCCGGCACGATGACGGCCATCACCATCGCCGCCCCCAGGCTGATCATCACCGTGGCGCTCAGACCCGACTCCGCCAGCGCGAACCCGCCCTTGAGGCCCAGCGCCATCAGCAGGTAGAGCGACAGGAACTTGGCGATCGCCGGGGGGATCTCGAGGTCGGACTTGAGTGCTCCGGCGAGCACGCCGAAGACGAAGAACAAGATGGCGGGATCGAGCAAATTCTGCATGGGAGTTCTCCTGGGTCTCCCATCCTATGAATTTCAATCAATCAAGTAAAATCGATAATAAAGTATTTATATATAGATAAAAATAGATGAATATCACGTTCCGACAACTGCGACTTTTCCTCGCCCTGGCCGATACAGGCAGCGTCAGCCGCGCGGCCCGTGCCTGCCACGTCACGCAACCCACGGCGTCCATGCAGCTGAAAGAGATCTCCATCTCGGTCGGCGTGCCTCTCTACGAGGTGATCTCCAAGCGGGTACATCTCACCGATGCAGGCCGGGATCTTGCCGTCACGGCCAAGTCCATTGCCGACGACTGGGCGGCGTTCGAGCAACGCGTCGATGCCACGAAAGGGTTGACGCGCGGCAAGCTCAGGGTGGCCGTCGTCAGCACGGCCAAGTACTTCGTGCCGCGCCTGCTGGGCAGCTTCTGCGCCAAGTACCCCGAGATCGATATCTCGCTCGAGGTGCTGAACCGGGACGGCGTGCTGAGGCGCCTGCGAGACAACCAGGACGATCTCTACATCATGTCGATGCCGCCGACCGATATCGATATCGAGGACCAGGCCTTCATGCCCAACCCCCTGGTGGTGATCGCCGCCAATGCGCACCCCTTGGTGGGGCGTCGCCAGATCGAGCTGATGGACCTGGGCAAGCTGCGCTTCATCTTGCGGGAGCGCGGCTCCGGCACCCGCATGGCGGTCGACGCGCATTTCAAGCGTCTCAAGTTCAAGCCCAACCTGCGACTGGAACTGGGCAGCAATGAGGCCATCAAGGAGGCGGTTGCCGGCGATCTGGGGGTTTCTGTCGTCTCCAGCCACGCCCTGCACGGGCAGGTTGCCGAGCACGGTGTGTCCGTCCTGGATGTCACCGGTTTTCCCATCGATTCCAACTGGCATGTGGTTCGGCAGAAGGGCAAGCAGTTGTCGCCGATTGCCAAGGTGTTCCAGGAGCACCTGCTCGCGCAGGTCGGGAACTATTCCCTAGGTGGATCGGACCACTGAGCCGAAGATGCGAGCGTGGCAGGGGTGCCAGGGCCCCGTCATTGATTTCGTCTCTCCGTCCCTGGTAGTGGATATGTGTGTTGACCTCGGCCCGTAGTGGGGCCGAGGTTTTTTTTCGTCCGGGTCGTTTCGCTGACCCGGGTGCGGTTGCGCAGCCTTGCAGTCGCCTGCGAGCGGGCGTGAAAAAGCCCGCCGAGGCGGGCTCTGGAGTACCTGAGCGAGGCCGCTCAGCGAGATACGACCGGCGCGACCGGCGCCGCGGATGCCTCGACCGTCGCGACGACGGCCGCAACCGGCTGGGCCGCGGGCTCAGCACCGGCATGAGGCTTCGTGTCGGTGCCCGGCAGCAGCGGAACGATCAGCAGGGCCACGATGTTGATGATCTTGATCAAGGGGTTCACGGCCGGGCCGGC
>CAISYQ010000527.1 GCA_903889735.1 uncultured Methylibium sp. | reverse complement strand
GAGCGGCTCAGGGCGCGTCTGGCCCCTGTGCGTCCGGTTCCTCGACGAAGTCGGGCTTCTCCCTCACCACGCAGTCCGGGCAGGCCCAGTCCTCGGGGATGGCCGACCAGGGCGTGCCGGCGGGGAAGCCCTCGCGCGGCGCGCCCAGCGCCGGCCGGTAGAGGTAGCCGCAGCCCGGGCAGCGGTAGCGCAGGGCACCCGCCGCGCTCATGATGCGGCGTTGGCGCGTCCGTAGCGCCGTTGCAGCCGCTCACGCATGGTGGGCAGCACGTTGACCTTGGACAGATCGCCCTGGGCCCAGGCCATCACCTTGGGGTTCATCACGGCGAACCACAGCGGCGGGACCAGCGCCATCGCGAACATCAGCGGGTAGCCGCTCGGCAGCTCGGGCAGGTTCTGGAAGCTGCGCAGGCTCTGGTAGCGGCGCGTCGGGTTGGCGTGGTGGTCGGAGTGGCGCTGTAGGTTGAAGAGGATCAGGTTGGACATCACGTGGTTGGAGTTCCACGAGTGGTGGGGCTGGCAGGGCTCGTAGCGGCCGTTGTCCAGCTTCTGGCGCAGCAGGCCGTAGTGCTCGATGTAGTTGGCGCTGGTCAGGATCCCGAACCAGCCCCAGAAGGCCTGCAGGAACAGGAAGGGCACCACGATCCAGCCGAAGGCCCAGATCAGGCCGGCGTACAGCGGCACCGTGATCAGCAGGGGCTGCAGCACCTCGTTGTCCAGCGTCCAGGGGCCCCGGTTTGTGCGCGCCAGGCGGGTCTTTTCGGAATCCCAGGCGCGGCGCATGGCGCCGGGGATCTCCGAGCAGGCAAAACCGTAGATCGTCTGACCCATCTTGGAGGTCGCCGGATCTGCGGGCGTCGCCACGTCCTTGTGATGGCCGCGGTTGTGCTCGATGAAGAAGTGCCCGTAGCCGACCGCCGCCAGCACGATCTTGGCCAGCCAGCGCTCGAGCTGCGTTTTCTTGTGCCCCAGCTCATGCCCGGTGTTGATGGCCAGGCCGCTGATCAGGCCCACCGACAGCGTGAGACCCAGCAGCGAGGCCCAGGACAGGTCCTGCGTGCCCACGACGTAGGTGGTGTGGATCAGCGTCACGAAGTGAACCGGGACCGTCAGGGCCGTCAGGGTGCGGTAGTAGAGGTCGTCGTCGAGTTGCGGCACGACCTCCGGGGGCGGGTTGCTGGCGTCGGCCGGCAGCAGGTGGTCGATCGCCGGCACACCGACGTACCAGAACACCGGCGTGAGCCAGTACCAGAGGGCGTTGCCGGTGGCCACGGCCAGCAGGCAGGACACCACCGGCATGATCGGCCAGACCAGGGACAGGGACCACAGCCAGCGGCGGCGGTCGGTGTAAGTGACGGTGCGGCCGTCGGGGGTCAGCGCCTGGATGCTCATGGCCATGTCTCCGGAAGTCGGTCTGGTTGACCGTTGACGCAGGATCGCCGACAGTCCACTTGAGCGTCCAATTCAATATTTTCCGGAATTCAATCGATTTCTGTCATGTCCGAGTCCATCCGCCAGCTGCGCCATGTGCTGGCGCTGTGCGAGCACCGCAACTACCGGCGAGCGGCCGAGGCGCTGTGCATCACGCAGTCGGCGCTGTCGGTCAGCATCCGCCGCCTCGAGGAAGACCATGGCGTGCCGCTGTTCGAGCGCGGGCGCGGCGGCGTCACCGCCACCGAGTTCGGCGAGATCGTCGCGCGGGTGGCGCGCCAGACCACCGCCACGCTCGACGAGTCGCGGCGTGAGATCGAGCTGCTGCGCAACCTCGGCAGCGGGCAGGTCGTGATCGGCTCCGACCCCTGGGTGGCCGACACCATCGTCGCGCCGGCGCTGGGTCGCCTGCTCCAGAAATTCCCCAAGCTGCGGTTCCGCCTGCGCACCCAGGGGTGGGACGAGCTGCAGGGTGATCTCCTCGAGCGCAAGGTCGACGTCTACGTGGGTTCGCCCTTCGAGGCGCCGGCTGCGGGCATCCACGCCCTGGGCTTCGAGCTGTCGTCGCCGGTGATCCTGTGCCGGCGCGACCACCCGCTCACCCGGCTGCTCCGGATCGACATCAAGGACGTGCTGCCCTACCCGCTGCTGGTGCCCAAGCTGCCGGGCTGGTACCTTGCCTGGCTCTCCGAGCATTACGGCGGCGGCCAGTCCGCCGATGCGCTGCACGACCTCTTCCTGCAGGCCGAGGACCTCACGGTCATCCGGCGCATCGTCCGCGAGACCGATGCCGTCACCGCCAGCGTGATCAACCGCTTCCCCCCGGAGCTCTCACCCCAGGACTTCGCGATGCTCGACATCGCGGACCTGTCTCATGTGGCCTCGCCCGGCGTGATCGCCACCCTCGCGGACCGGCCGATCCCGGTGGCTGCCCAGAGCTTCATCGACGAGGTGCTGGCCGAGATCCAGGACCTGCGCCCGCGGCTCAGGTATGCGGAGGCGGCAAATCCACAGGCGCCAGAGCCTCCGCACCCGGCGAAGCGGTCATCGCGCCCTCCACGGCGCGGCGGGTGAGGGTGGGCGCGAACACCTCGATGAAATCGAACACGAAGCCCCGCAGCCAGGCGCCCCGCCGCACCGCCAGCCGGGTGGTGTTGAGCCCGAACAGCTGGCGCGCGTCGATCGCACTCAGCGCGGTGTCGCGGGCCGGGTCGAAGGCGATCGAGGCCACGATGCCCACGCCCAGGCCCAGCTCCACATAGGTCTTGATCACGTCGGCGTCCATCGCCGAGAGCACGATCTGCGGTGCGAGCCGCGCGCCCTGGAAGGCCTCGTCGATGTGCGAGCGACCGGTGTAGCCCATGTCGTAGGTGATCAGCGGATAGCGCGCCAGCGCCTCGAGCGTCAACGTCGGCGCATCGAGCAGCGGGTGGCCGCGCGGCACGATCACCGCGTGCGACCACACGTAGCAGGGCAGCGCCACCAGCGCCGGGTAATGGGCCAGCGCCTCGGTGGCGATGCCGATGTCGGCCTCGCCCTCCAGCAGCATCTGCGCCACCTGCCGCGGCGAGCCCTGGTGCAGGTGCAGCTGCACGCCCGGGTGGGTGGCGCGGAAGTCGCGCACGGCACCCGGCAGCGCGTAGCGGGCCTGCGAGTGGGTGGCGGCGATGGCGAGTTCGCCATGGGCCTGGTCACGGAAGTCATCGCCGGCGCGCCGCAGGTTGTCGGCGTCGAGCAGCAGGCGTTCCACGATGGGCAGCACCGCCTCGCCCGGTGGCGTGAGTCCCGTCAGGCGCTTGCCGGCGCGCACGAAGATCTCGATGCCCAGCTCCTCCTCCAACTCGCGGATCTGACGGCTCACGCCCGGCGGCGAGGTGTGCAGCGCGTTCGCCACCTCGGTGAGGTTGAAGCCGTGGCGCAGCGCCTCGCGGACCGAGCGCAGTTGCTGGAAGTTCATGGCGGGCGGATGCGGCAGGCGGGTGAGAGGCTGGATTGTTCCGGGGCTTGCTTGTGCGGAGAACGATTGTTTTCTTTGTTGCTTGCTCTAATAAGTAGTAAGCGACCCGACGTGATCTCGCCGAAGCGCGGCCGTCCGGGCTGAAACGCCTGCCGGCACGCCCCGGCGGGAAGCTTGGGAGACACTTGCCGCACCGGGCCGCGAGCCCTCATGCTGGAGCCGATCACGATGCCCCCCCGTCCCACACCGATCCTGCTCGCCGTGGTCCAGGCGCTGGCGGCGCTGCGCCGGCGCGCGGTGCTCGGACTGGGCGTCGGTTTGACCGCTGGCGGGCTGGCGGGCTGCTCGAAGGCGCCCGATCCTGCCGCCGTGTCCGCGCCGCCGAAGGCCGTCAGTGGCGCGAGCGCTTCAGACAGCGGGGTGGCGGCAGCGGCAGGGACCGCGGCCTCTGCCTTGATCGCGGCGACCCTCACCCCCGCCGTCACGGCCGCGGTCGCCGCCGGGCCCACCCAGCCGGCCATCGCCTGGCGCAAGCCCCACAGCGAGGCCGAGATCGAGGCGGCCTTTGCCGAGGCGCGCTCGCGCGGCGAGCCGGTGTTCCTCTACTGGGGCGCGGTCTGGTGCCCGCCCTGCAACCAGGTCAAGGCGACCGTCTTCAACCGCCCCGATTTCATCGAGAAGAGCCGCCGCTTCGTGCCGGTCTACCTCGACGGTGACCTGCCGGCAGCGCAGAAGCTCGGTGCGCGCTTTCGGGTCGGTGGCTACCCGACCATGGTGCTGCTGCGCCCCGACGGCAGCGAGCTGACGCGCCTGCCCGGCGGCGTCGATGCGAAGAAATACCTCGACCTGCTCGACCTTGGGCTCGGCGCCGCAAGACCGGCCCGCACCCTGCTCGCGCAGGCGCTCTCCGCTCCCGGCGACCTGAGCGGGCCGGAGTGGCGCCTGCTGGCCTATTACGCCTGGGAGGTGGACGAGCAGCAGCTCCTGCCCAAGGCCCAGCAGGCCGACGCGCTGGAGCGGCTGGCAGCCGTCTGCCCGCCCGCGCAGGCCGACGCCGCCACACGGCTGATGCTCAGGGCGCTGATCGCCGGCGCCGGCAGCGCGGCAGCCCCCTCGCCGGCCGGCAGGACGGCCGCACGTTCTCCGGCCGGCAGGACGGCCGCCCCTTCGCCCGCCAGCGCCGCCGCCGAGGCATTGCGCCGCGAGCGCCTGAACCGCGTGCTGGCCCTGCTCGCGGACGACACGCTGGCGCGCGAGAACCTCGACATCGTCGGGGCCTATGCCAGCGAGCTGACCGCCGCGCTCACCACCGCCGGTACGCCCGAGCGCGAACAGCTGCAGGGCCTGTGGGCCGCCGCGCTCGACCGGCTCACGGCCGACACGCGCCTGTCCCAGGGCGACCGCATGGAGGCCCTGAATGCGCGCATCAAGCTGGCCCTGATGGAGGCGCCGAAGGGCGCGAAGACGGCTGCTGCGCCCGCCTCGCCCAAGGCCCCGAAGGTCGCGGACGCCCCCAATCCGCCCCAGGCCGCCGGCAGGGACTCCAAGCCGAATGGGACCCAGGCCTCTGCCGGACTCAGCGAGGTGCTGAAGGAGCATGTGCGGGCCCAGGTCGCTCGCGCTGACCGCGAGGTGGCGAGCCCGGTCGAGCGGCAGTCGGTGATCAGCAGCGCCGCCGATGCCCTGACCCAGAGCGGCCAGCTGGCCGAGTCCGATGCGCTGTTGAGCGCCGAGCTCCAGCGTTCCCCGGCGCCCTATTACTTCATGCTGCACCTGGCCTCCAACGCCCGCGAGCGCGGCGACCCTGCGGCTGCGTTGCAGTGGGGTGAGCGCGCCTGGCGCGAATCCCAGGGCCCGGCCACGCGCCTGCAATGGGGCGTGAGCTACCTCGGCCTGCTGCTCGATCTGGCGCCGCAGGACGCGCCGCGCATCGAGGCCGCCACCCTCGCCGTGCTGGGCGAGCTCGAAGGCCAGACCGATGCCTTCTACGACCGCACCCAGCGCCGGCTCGAGACCCTGAGCCGCAAGCTGCTGGCCTGGCACCAGGCCCGCGCCCAGCCGGCCGTGCTGCAGCGGCTGCGCGACCAGCGCGACCGCCTGTGCCGCGCCCTGCCCCCCGCCGACCCGCAGCGCGCCACCTGCGAGGCCTTCCTCAACCCGGTGCCCACCCGCCCGGCGGCCGGCGTCAAGACCTGACCCGCCCCCTGATCCCCACCCCCCAGCCTTCATGACGATATCCAGCAGCCCGACCCACCACTGGGAAGACTTCAGCCTCGGCGAGGTGCGCGAATTCGGCGCCCACACCGTCACCGCGGAGGAGATCGTGCGCTTTGCGCGCGAGTTCGACCCCCAGCCCTTTCACCTCGACGAGGAGGCTGGCCGCGCCTCGCTGTTCGGCGGCCTGGCCGCCAGCGGCTGGCACACCTGCGCGCTGGTCATGCGCATGATGTGCGACGCCTACCTGCTCGACTCCTCCAGCCTCGGCTCGCCCGGGCTCGAACACATCAAGTGGCTCAAGCCGGTGATGGCCGGCGACACCCTCGGCGTGCGCATGACCGTGCTCGAGACCCGGCCCATGGCCAGCAAGCCCCACATCGGCCTGGTGCGCTGCGGCTGGGCCGTGCTCAACCAGCGCCGCGAGACGGTGCTGACGATGGAGGGTTGGGGCATGTTCGGCCGCCGGCCGGCACCAGCCCTGGCGGCCGCGGGCGAGGGGCAGTCATGACCGCCGCCAAACCTGGCTTCAGCACCGAGGATTTCCGCGCGGCGCTGGGCATGTTCGCCACTGGCGTGACCATCGTCACGGCGCGCGCGGCCGATGGCCAATTGGTGGGCCTGACGGCCAACTCCTTCAACTCGGTCTCGCTCACGCCGCCGCTGGTGCTGTGGAGCCTGGCGCGCAAGGCCGGCACGATGCCGGCCTTCGAGCGCGGCTCGCACTACGCCATCAACATCCTCGCGGCCGACCAGCGCGGGCTGGCCGAGCAGTTCGCCAGCAAGGCGCCCGACCGCTTCGCGGGCGTGGCCTGGCGCGAGGGCGTCTGCGGCGCGCCGCTGATCGAGGGCGCGGCGGCGGTCTTCGAGTGCTTCAACCGCAGCCGCTACGAGGAGGGCGACCATGTCATCTTCGTCGGCGAGGTCGAGCGCTGCGCCGTCGCCGCGGGCAGCACACCGCTGATCTTCCACGGCGGTCGTTTCTTCACCGAGCTGCCGCTGTAGTCCGCCGGTCCGATCGACCCCCATGGGGGTCGTCAGCGCTCCGTTGCCGGGCCCGCCACCACGTCGATGTACTGCCACTGGTCCAGCCAGAACAGCGGCCGCCGGTAGCCGACCACGCCGGGGCGTGCCAGGTCGGTGAGGATGCGGTGGGCGCGCACCTTGTAGGGCATGTAGGCGACGCTCAGGCGCTTGGCCTCGAGGAACAGCGCCTCGCGCTCGGGGCCGTCGGGCAGCGAGGACATGCGGGCGTAGACCTTGTCGAAGGCCGGCAGCGAGAAGCGCGCCAGGTTCTGGCCGCCGGCCTGCGGGCCGTTGAGCCGCATCAGCGAGCCCTGGCCGTCGGGCGCGGCGGCGCTGGAGCCGAGCTGCCAGACCATCAGCTTGCCGGCGCGCGCGGCCTTCAGCTGCTCGGGCCACTGCGCCGTGATGAACTTCACCCGGATGCCGATGGATTTCATGTTGCGCTGCCACAGCTCGTCGAACTGGCGGGAGTTCTGGTCGGGCTGGGTCGCCACCTCCAGCAGCAGCGGCTGGCCGCCCGGTTGCTCGCGCCAGCCGTCGCCGTCGCGGTCGGTGTAGCCGTAGAGGTCGAGCAGCGCGCGGGCGCGGGCCGGGTCGTGGTCGCCCATCTCGCTCTTGAACTGCGGGTCGTAGCCGGTGGTGTGCGGCACCACGATCGACTGCGCCGGGATGGCCTGCCCCTTCCACACCAGCCGGATCTCGCGCTGGACGTCCACCGCCAAGCCGATGGCGCGGCGCAGCGCCACCCGCCCGGGCTCCAGGCCCCCGATCACCGGATGGGCCATGTTGAAGTAGGCGAACACGCTGTCAGGCTGCAGCACCCGCCAGGCCTGCACGCCCTCGCGGGCCAGGTGGGGGGCGAGTTGCCCGCCCGGCATCGCTCGGCTGACGAATTCGCTAGGAACCGTCACCAGGTCGATCTGCCCGTTGAGGAAGGCCAGCCAGCGCGGCTGCTGCTCGCTGATGATCGAGACCTCGACGCGGTCGGCCAGCGGCAGCCGCCGGCCCTGGAAGCGGGCCACCAAGGCCTGTCCCTCGGTGTCGCCCGCAGCCGGCTCGGCCTCGTAGAACTGGTCCCGGAAGCCCGGGTTGCGCTCCAGCACGATCAGCGAGCTGCGGCGCCATTGCGCCAGCCGGAACGGGCCCGTGCCCACCGGGTGGGCGGGCAGGGTGTCGCCGTAGTGCTCGGCCACCTCGCGGGCGACGGCGCCGAACAGGTCACTGCCGGCCAGCGTCTCGAGCAGCCGGGGCCTCGGCTCGTCGAGCCGGAACTGCAGCGTGTAGCGGTCCAGCGCGCGGATGCCCTCGATCTCGCGGTCCGGGTCGAAGGGCTGGCGGCGCTCCAGCGCCTCGCGCCGCAGCGCGGCCAGGCCGGTGAAGCCAATCTGCTCCACCGAGGACCAGACGGGGCTCTTCAGCGCCGGGTCGGCAAAGCGCTTGAAGCTGTAGACATAGTCCTGCGCGGTCAGCTCGCGCGGCCGGCCCTGGAAGGCCGGGTCGTCGGCGAAATGGATGCCGCGCCGCAGCTTCACCGTGAAGACGCGGAAATCGGCCGACACCTCGGGCAGCGCCTCGGCCGTGACCGGCCGGATCTTCGCCGGCCGCGCCAGCGGGTCGTAGCCGTAGAGCCCCTCGAAGATGTGGGCGGTGATGGTGCGCGAGTAGAGGTCGTTGATCAGCGCGGGATCGAAGCCGGTCTCGGCGACCGGGAAGGCCACCCTGAGGGTCCGGGGCGCCTGCGCGGGCGGGATCGACGGTGCCTCGAGGACTTGCGTGGCCTGTGTGCCTGGCGCGGGCGGCCGGGGCGGCTCGGCCCTCGCCGCAGGCGAGGCGCTCACGGCCACCCCCAGCAGCACCGCCCACCCCACCAGCGCCCTCCGCGCATTGGCCCCCAAGATCCCTGTCGGTGGGCGCGGCCCCCTCACGGCAGAGGCCGTGCGGCCGGGACTCACCGCGGGCCCGCCGTCTGAAGCCCGGTGTCGATGTCGATCCACTTCCAGCTCTCGCGCAGGAAGACGTTGCGGTGGTAGCCGATCACCCAGGGCTGGGCGAGGTCGGTGAAGATGCGGTGCACATGCACCTTGATCGGCATGTAGGCGATCATCAGTCGCTGGGCCTCGGCCATGGCGGCCTGCCGCTCGGGGCCGTTGGGCAGCGACTTCTGGCGCTGGTAGGCCGCATTGAAGGCCGGCAGGTCGAAGCGCGACTTGTTGGCCTGGCCCTTGGCGCCGCCGTCGCCCAGCGCCAGGAAGGTGTCGCCGTCGGGGCTGCCCGCGCTCCAGCCCACGCCCCACATCATCAGCTTGCCGGCGGTCGAGGCCTTGAGGTTCTCGGGCCACTTGGCCACCTTGAAATTGATGCGGATGCCGATCGCATCCATGTTCTTCTTCCACTGCTCGGCCAGTTGGCGCGAGTTCTGGTCGGGCTGGGTCGCGTACTGCAGCACCAGCGGGCCGCCGTCGGGGCGCTCGCGCCAGCCGTCGTCGTCACGGTCCACATAGCCGTAGAGGTTGAGCAGGGCCTTGGCGCGCGCCGGGTCGTGGCTGCTCATCTCGCTCTTGAACGCCGGGTCGTAGCCCCAGGTGCCGGGCGCGATCGGGCCCTGGGCCGGCACGGCCTGGCCGCGGCGGGCCAAGCGGATCTCCTTGTCCACATCCACGGCCAGCGAGATCGCGCGGCGCAGCGCCACCTTGTCGGGCGTGAGGCCGCCGACCAGCGGATCCTCCATGTTGAAGTAGCTGATGGCCACGTCGG
>CAISYQ010000526.1 GCA_903889735.1 uncultured Methylibium sp. | reverse complement strand
GCCTACCTGACCGGCGAGATCTCCGAGCCCCAGGCCCACATCGCCCGAGAGACCGGTGTCGCGTTCTTCGCCTGCGGTCACCATGCCACCGAGCGCTATGGCGCGCCCGCCCTGGGCGAACATCTGGCCCGGCGCTTCGGCATCGAGCACCAGTTCATCGAGATCGACAACCCGGCATGAAGCCCGGCACCTCATGAACCCGACCCATCTGCCGCTGGCCCTCACCATGGGCGACGCCTGTGGGATCGGCCCCGAGATCCTCGCGCAGGCCTTCGCGGCGGGCGCCGTGCCGGGCGGCTTCGTCATCGGTGATCTGGCCGTGATGCGGCGGGCCGCGGCCCTCCTCGCGGCAAGGGAGGGGATGGTCCTGCCGGTGGCGCTGATCGAAGGTCCCGCCGACGCGCGCGCCGTGCCGCCCCGCTGTCTGCCGGTGCTGCAGGTGGCGGGCCTTCCCGAGGGGCTGGCGGATCTGCACTTCGGCCGCGTCGATGCCCGCGCCGGACAGGCTGCGGCCTGCTGCATCCGCGCCGCGGCCGGTCTGGCGCTGCGCGGCGAGGTGGCGGGGATGGTCACGGCGCCCATCCACAAGGAGGCGCTGGCCGCTGCCGGCGAGCCCTATCCGGGCCACACCGAGCTGCTGCAGGCCGAGGCCGGCGCCGCGGATGTGCGCATGATGCTGGCCAACGACGAGCTCAAGACGGTGCTGGTCAGCATCCACCTCTCCCTGCGCGATGCCATCGAGGCGGTCAGCCTCCAGTCCGTCCTGCAGACGCTTCGCATCGCCCACGCGGCGGCGGCCCGGTGGGGCCTGAGGGCGCCGCGCATCGCGGTGGCGGGACTGAACCCCCATGCGGGCGAAGGCGGTTTGTTCGGCGACGAGGAGGTGCGCCTCATCGGGCCGGCCATCGCGGCCGCTCGACGGGAGGGCATTGACGCCACCGGTCCCCATGCGCCAGACACCGTGTTCATGCGGGCCCGCCATGCGCCGGGTCATCTGGGCGAGTTCGACCTCGTCATCGCGATGTACCACGACCAGGGCCTGATCCCGGTCAAGTACCTGGGCATGGAGCGGGGCGTGAACGTCACGCTCGGGCTGCCCTTCGTGCGCACCAGCCCCGACCACGGGACGGCCTTCGATCTGGCAGGCAGCGGCCGGGCCGATCCCTCGAGCCTGATCGCGGCCTGCGCCATGGCCCGTCGACTGGGCGAGGGCGGTGCCGGCGCGGATGCAGAAGCAGGGCCGGCGCCCTGAGGCGCCTCAGCCCCCTCGGCTCACTTCTTCAGGGCGTCGCGGATTTCGCGCAGCAGCACGATGTCCGCGGGCTCGACAGTCGGCGCTGGCGGGGCCGCCGGCGCTTGCTGCTTGAGGCGGTTGATCTGCTTGATCATCATGAAGATGATGAAGGCCAGGATCAGGAAATTGAGCGCTACCGTGATGAAGTTGCCGTAGGCGAACACCGCGCCGAGCTTGCGCGCCTCGCCCAGGGGCAGCCCGCCGGCCTGGCCGGCCAGGGCGATGTAGTAGTTGGAGAAATCCAGCCCGCCAAAGAGCCGACCGACCACGGGCATGATCAGGTCGGCGACGATGGAATCGACGATCTTGCCGAAGGCGCTGCCAATGATGACGCCGACCGCCAGGTCGATCACGTTGCCCTTGACGGCAAATTCCTTGAACTCTGTCATCACGCTCATGCGGGTCTCCTTGCGATCAATGGACGATGGGTGGGGCGGCCGGGGCTGGCCGGCTTGTGCCCGGGGTGTCAGTATTCCCCAGCTTTCTGTCAAGTCAAGCCGTTCCCGAGGTAGCCGCGTGTCGTTTAGAATCTTCGGCTGCTTACAGATTCGCAGTTCCATCCAGAGGATGTCCATGAGTGACCAGCAAGTCGACAAGAGCAAAAGGACCTGGCTGATTGCCTCGACCTGCGCCGGGGTCGCCGGCGGGGCCGCAACCGCGGTGCCGTTCATCAGCACCTTCCAGCCTTCAGAGCGGGCCCGTGCGGCCGGCGCGGCGGTGGAAGTCGACATCGGCGCCCTCAAGCCGGGCGAGAAACTCACCGTCGAATGGCGCGGCAAACCGGTGTGGATCCTGAGGCGCACGCCCGAGCAACTGGCCTCACTGAAGGCGTTGGACGGCCAGCTGGCCGATCCCCAATCGCTGCGCAATCCGTCGGACCTCACGCCGATGGAATCCACCCGCAATGAATGGCGCTCCATCAAGCCAGAGGTCCTGGTTGTGGTGGGCATCTGCTCGCACCTGGGTTGCTCGCCGTCCGACAAGCTCGAGCCGGGCCCCCAGCCCTCGCTGCCCAATGACTGGGCGGGCGGCTTCCTCTGCCCCTGCCACGGATCGACCTTCGATGTCGCCGGCCGCGTCTACAAGAACAAGCCGGCCCCTGACAACCTGGAAGTGCCGCCCTACACCTTCCTCTCCGACAGCCGTCTGCTGATCGGTGAGTCCAAGGCCGGCTGAACCCGCAGTACGAGGTGAACCATGGCTGAAATGAAGACCGCGTCTCCCAATGCCCCGGTGGCCGAAAAGCTGCTGACCTGGGTCGACAACCGTTTCCCGGCCAGCAAGCTGTGGAACGACCACATGGGCCAGTATTACGCGCCCAAGAACTTCAATTTCTTCTACTTCTTCGGATCGCTGGCGCTGCTGGTGCTGGTGATCCAGATCGTCACCGGGATCTTCCTGGTGATGCACTACAAGCCGGATGC
>CAISYQ010000525.1 GCA_903889735.1 uncultured Methylibium sp. | reverse complement strand
GTCCGAGCGTGAAAACGCCGGCACGACCAGCCTGGGCGCCCTGCTCAAGGCCAAGCTGGACCAGGGCAACAGCTGACCCTGAAAGCAGGCTGGGGGCTGCAAGGTCCCCAGCCTGCGCGCATGCCCTGCACTGCCAGGGCATGCGCGCAGGCCGACCCGCGTTCACGCCCTGATCACGACCGCAAGACATCCCCATGACCCGCTCCGATCTCGTGGCCCTGCTGGGTGAGCGCTTTGGTCAGCTGACCCATCGCGACACCGAGTTCGCGGTCAAGACCATGCTCGACGCCATGAGCGATGCGCTGGCCCGGGGCCACCGTATCGAGATCCGGGGCTTTGGCAGCTTCTCGATCAACCGCAGGCCGCCCCGCATGGGCCGCAACCCGCGGTCGGGGGAGCAGGTATTGATCCCCGAGAAGCTGGTGCCCCATTTCAAGCCCGGCAAGGCGCTGAGGGAAGCCGTCGACGCCCGCACGGCCGAGCTCGAGGCCCGCGGTATCGGGGCCGGTGCCCACGCCGGCACCGAAACCGCCCTGCCAACCCACACCCAGGCTGGTGATCGCGGCAGCTGAACCCCCTGCCTGGGCAGCCTGGGCCCCAGACAAGCCACCGATAGAATCTGGGTCGATGCGTGCCCTCACTTGGCTCTTGCGAGCCGCCGTCTTCTTCACGCTGTTCGCCTTCGCGCTGAACAACCAGCAGGACGCGTCCGTGAAGTGGTTCTTCGGACATGAATGGCGCGCACCCATGGTCTTCATCGTGCTCGCGGCCTTCGGTCTGGGTTGCGGACTCGGCATCTCGGCGATGCTGCCAAGCTGGTGGCGCCACCGCCGCCGCGTGCAACAACTGGAAGTCCGCAGCGCGCAGGCCGCCGGCCCCCTCGACGACGAGCCGCGCCAGGTCATCCCGCCCTCACTCGACCACCCGCCCCGAGATGGACTCTGAGCTCCTGACCCAGCTGCCCCTGGTCCTGCTGGGGCTGATGGCCGCCTTCGGCTTCGGCTGGCTGGCATCGCGCTTCGACGCGCGCCAGTGGAAACGCGAGCAGCTGGAATCGCCCAAGGCCTATTACAAGGGACTGAACCTGCTGCTCAACGAACAGCAGGACAAGGCCATCGACGCCTTCATCGAGGCCGTTCAGCACGACCCGGGCACCTCTGACCTGCACTTTGCGCTCGGCAACCTGTTCCGCCGCCGCGGCGAGTACGAGCGGGCGGTGCGCGTCCACACCCATCTGCTCGGCCGCGCCGACCTCTCGGCCACCGAGCGGGAGCGCGCCCAGTACGCGCTGGCGCAGGACTATCTCAAGGCCGGCCTCTTCGATCGCGCCGAGGCGGCGTTGCGGGCGTTGGACGGCACGGTCTTCGAGGCCGATGCGCGACTGGAATTGCTGGTCGTGCACGAGCGCTCGCGCGACTGGCATGCGGCCATCGAGACCGCACGCAAGCTCGAGGCTGCGGGCACGGGATCATTCGCAGCCCGGATCGCCCATTACCACTGCGAGATCGCGCTCGAGGCCGACGCACGGCGCCACCCCGAGGAGGCCGACGAGGCGCTGCGCCGCGCCCGCGAGGCCGCTCCGCAAGCGGCACGGCCTCGCCTCCTCCACGGACAGCGGCTGGCGCGGGTTGGGCAGCACCTCGACGCCCTGGCCATCTGGGACGAGCTCCTCGTGGTGCAGCCCTCGGTCCTGGGGCTGGTGGCTGCTGACTATGCGGCGAGTGCACGCGCCTGCGGTGACATGGCCGCGGCCCAGGCACAACTGCTGACGATCGAGGCCCCGTCTGCAGGCATCGACCTGCTCGGCGCTTTGCTGCAGCTGGCCCCTGACGATGCCGCCCGCCTTGAGCGGGTGCGCGCGCAGCTGCTGGCTCAACCCACGCTGTCTGTTGGATCCGCGCTGCTGGCCGAGCTGACCCGCCAGGGCGCGCTGCCCTCGTCGGATGACACCGAACAGCTCGCCCGACTCGCGGCCACTGCGGCACGCCCCGGCCAGCGCTACCGCTGCGCCGCCTGCGGCTTCGAGGCCCAGCAGCATTTCTGGCAATGTCCCGGCTGCCAAAGCTGGGACAGCTATCCGCCGAGGCGGCTCGAGGACGAGTGAGGCGCATCCTCATCGTCCGCCTCAGCGCCATCGGCGATGTGGTGATGGCCTCGGGATTGATTCCGGCACTCAGGGCCCTGCATCCCGATGCCCACCTGGCCTGGCTGGTGGAACCGGCGGCCGCACCCCTGCTGGCCCACAACCCACGGCTCGATGAGCTGATCATCTGGCCGCGGGCTGAATGGCAGGCGCTCTGGCGGGCCCGACACTACCTGGCGCTGTGGCGCCGGTTCACCGAGTTCCGCCGTCTGCTGCGCGCCAGCCGGTTTGATCTCGTGCTCGATACCCAGGGACTGCTCAAGAGCGCGGTGTGGTCGTGGCTGAGCGCGGCCCCGCGGCGCATCTGCCTGATCGGCCGCGAAGGCAGCCACCGACTGGCCACCGAGCGGGTGGTCCCCCCAAAGGATGACAGCCCGCGGCCCATGGGCGCGGAATACCGGTGCCTGGCCGGCCACCTGGGCGCACCGGAAGGCAGCTTCCAGCCCGACCTTGCGGTCGGGGAGGCGCCCCGCGCACGCGCGCGGGAGCGACTGGCCCGAGAAGGGATCGCTGCCCCGGGGGCGCGCTACGCCGTGCTCTGTCCCTTCACCACCCGTCCCCAGAAACATTGGTTCGAGGACCGCTGGCAGGCGCTGGCGCTTCGCTGCGCCGAGGCCGGATGGGTGCCGGTGCTGCTGGGCGGACCGGCCGACCGCGAAGCCGCAAACCGCATTGCAGGCGGCATCAAGGGCCTCGTCAATCTGGCTGGGGCACTGAAACTCGATGAGACCGTGGCCGTCATCGAGGGGGCCACGCTGCTGGTTGGGGTTGATACCGGCCTCACGCACATGGGCACGGCGCTCGGCGTGCCGACCGTGGCACTGTTCGGTTCGACCAAGCCTTACGACGAACCCCTGGCGCCGCGCAGCGTGGTGCTCTACGAGAAGCTCGCCTGCTCGCCTTGCCACCGCCACCCCACCTGCCATGGTCGGTTTGACTGCATGCGCGCCTTGGAAGTGGATCGCGTCTTTGAGGTCGCCGCTGGAAAGGTCAAGCCTTGATGAAGACACTGCACATCGAATCCGGGATGCACCTCTATGGGGGGGCGCAGCAGGTGGTGTCCTTGCTCCAGGGGTTGCAGGCTGCAGGCGATGCACCGGTGCTGGCCTGCCCGCAAGGCAGTGCCATCGCCGGTCCGGCCCGTGCGCTTGGCCTGCCCGTCCACGAGCTGCCGATGCGGGGTGATCTGGACCTGGGCATGGTTGGTCGCCTGAGACGGCTGATCCGCGTCGAGCAACCCCTGCTCGTGCATCTCCACAGCCGGCGTGGCAGTGATCTGTGGGGAGGGATCGCCGCCCGCCTCGAGAATGTCCCCGCAATCCTGAGCCGCCGCGTCGACAATCCAGAGCCTCGATGGTGGGTACGCCGCAAGTACCGGCTCTTTGCGAAGGTGATCGCGATCTCCGAGGGGATTCGCACCGTGCTCCTCTCAGAGGGACTGGACCCAGGCCAGGTGACCTGCGTGCACGATGCCGTCGATACCGATGACTACCGCCCTGAACCGGCTGATCGCGCCTGGTTGCGTGCCGAGTTCGGATTGGAGGCCGATGAGGCCATCGTCGCGATGGTGGCTCAGTTCATTCCCCGCAAGGGTCACCGCACGCTGCTGGCGGCCTTGCCGGCCCTGTTCGCGGCGCATCCGCGAACCCGCGTGCTCTTGCTGGGACAGGGGCCGGAGTTGAACGCGATCCGCGAGCTGGTGCAGCAGGCAGACTGGAACAATCGCGTGCTGTTTCCGGGATTTCGGCGCGACATCGCCCGGATGCTGCCTTGCATCGACCTGCTGGTGCATCCCGCCCAGATGGAAGGGCTGGGCGTGGCCTTGCTGCAAGCAGCCGCCTGCGGCGTGCCGATCGTTGCCAGCCGCGCTGGTGGCATTCCGGAGATCGTGAGGCCGGGTCTCAATGGCGAACTCATCGCGCCGGGCGATGCGGTTGCCCTCGCCGGGCACATGATCAGCCTCTTGGCCGACAGCGGCCTTCGTCGCCGCTACGGTGCAGCAGGCAGGCAACTCGTGCTCGACTTTTTCTCCGTAGCCTCGATGGTCAGGGGCAATCGATTGGTCTATGCCAATGTTTGCGGCAGTGCGCCGGCTCGACACGCTTGACCCACCCCTCGTGGCTGTCACGTCGGTCGGGCAAGCCCTGTGGCCCAATGACTTTGTGCGGCACATGCCCGTCGTCAACCGCCTGTCGCTCCTCACGCCATCCCAGTCACTATGCGCATCGTCTTCTTTGCCGAACAGCTGTACTACCTGCCGCAGTTCACCCCAGTGATCCGGGAACTGCTGGCGCGCGGTCATGCTGTCTTCACCATCGTCCGGCTTGACAAGGCGCTCCGAGACACACCGTTACCGGAACTTGAATCGCTGGGGCTGGCGCACCAGCTCAAGCGTGTAGAAAACAACGCGGACGCCCATGTCGAAATACGGCGAATCAGCCCCGCGTGGGCCGTCTTCGGCAGCTTTGTTGACCCAGCGGAGAAACTTCCCGCAGACACGAAGACAGCCCTCGTGTATCACGGTATCGGCGTGAAAAACGTGCTGTTTGATCCACGCCTGGATGTCTTTGATCTTCGCTGCGTGGAGTCAGAGCGAGTGTTCGACGGACTG
>CAISYQ010000524.1 GCA_903889735.1 uncultured Methylibium sp. | reverse complement strand
GGTGCGCAGCAGCTGGAACAGCTCGCGGTAGGCGCGGCCGTGGCGGGGTGCGCCACCCGGCGGCTGCGGGGCGGCGGCCGCGTCCTTGCGGGCGCTGCGCACCAGGTTGCGGAGCTGCTGGATGTCGGTCTGCGGGTGCTGGGCCAGCCAGAGCGGCAGCGCGGCGTCGTCCGCGATCAGCTCGGCGCGCCAGCGCTCGGCCTCGTGCAGCGCCAGCGCGTCCTTGGCGTGACCGAGCTGGAAGGCGGCCACGGCCTGGCGGATGGGCTCGATGCCGCCGGTCTCCTGGGCCCGGCGCATCAGCTTGCCCAGGTACTGGATCTGCCGGCGCTGGCCCTCGAAGCTGCGGGTGCGCTGGGCGTTGCGCACGGCATCGCGCAGCGATTCGCTCAGGCCCAGGGCGTCGATGCGCTTGTCAGGCAGGGTCATCAACGCCTCACCCAGCGCCTGCAGCTCGTGCGACGCCTTCTTCATGGCGGTCTTGCTGGGGCGCTCGGCGAGGGGCTCGCCAGACGGCTCTTCGGGCAGCGGGTCGAAGGGATCGGCGGAGGATTCGAGGGGGGCGGACAAGGCAGTGGCTCAGGGTGAGGGACAAGGTGATGAGACGCTGGCTATCATAGTTGTGCGCTGCCGCATCCCGCGCGCCCGCCCCAACAACCCACCGACCATGTCCCGACCCCCCGAAGGTTTTGCCTACAGCCGCGCGCAGTTCGAGCAGCTGATCGACGACACGCTGGCCTGCGCCCGGCGCCTCGGCGCCAGCGATGCCGCTGCCGAGGTGAGCGAGGGCGTCGGCCTGTCGGTCTCGGCCCGCAAGGGCGAGGTCGAGACGGTGGAGCGCAACCGCGACAAGTCACTGGGCGTGACGGTCTACCTCGGCCAGCGGCGCGGCAACGCCAGCACCTCCGACTTCTCCCCCAGCGCGCTCGAACAGACGGTGCAGGCCGCCTATGACATCGCCCGCTTCACCGCCGAGGACCCCGCCGCCGGCCTGCCCGACCCCGCCGACCTGGCCAGCCCGGCCGAGGCCGCACGCGATCTCGACCTCTTCCACCCCTGGGACCTGGACGCCGAGGGCGCGATGCAGATCGCGCTGCGCTGCGAGGCCGCCGCCTTCGCGACCGACCGCCGCATCACCAATTCCGACGGCTGCGGCGTCTCGGCCCAGCAGTCGCATTTCCTGGCCGGCAACTCGCGGGGTTTTCGCGGCGGCTACGCCAGCTCGCGGCATTCGATGTCGGTGGCTCCGATCGCGGGCAAGGGCTCGGGCATGCAGCGCGACGCCTGGTACTCGTCGATGCGCGACCCCCGCGAGCTCGCTGCCCCCGAGGCGGTGGGCCGCTACGCCGCCGAGCGCACGCTGGCGCGCCTCAAGTCCCGCAAGATCGCCACCTGCGAGGTGCCGGTGCTGTTCGAGTCCACGCTGGCCGCGGGCCTGCTCGGCGCCTATGTCCAGGCCACCAGCGGCGGCGCGCTCTACCGCAAGTCGACCTTCCTGGCCGACAGCCTGGGCACGGCCGTGTTCCCCCCGCACATCGACGTGGTCGAGGACCCGCACCAGCCCAAGGGCAAGGCCAGCGCCCCCTTCGACGATGAGGGCGTGCGCACGAGCCCCCGCACGGTGGTGAGCGGCGGACGGGTGGAGGGCTATTTCCTCTCGACCTACTCGGCCCGCAAGCTGGGCCTGCGCACCACCGGCCACGCGGGCGGCTCGCAGAACCTCTGTCTCACCAGCCGCCGCACCCGCCCGGGGGATGACCTGGATGCCATGCTGGCCCGGCTCGGTCGCGGCCTGTTCGTCACCGAGTTGATGGGCCAGGGCGTGAACTACGTCACCGGCGACTACTCGCGTGGCGCGGCCGGCTTCTGGGTCGAGGGCGGTCGCATCGTCCATCCCGTGCACGAGGTGACCATCGCCGGCCACCTGCGCCAGATGCTGCGCGGCATCGTCGCGGTCGGTGCCGACGCCTACACCATGGGCGGCAAGACCATCGGCTCGGTCCTGCTCGGGCCGATGAAGATCGCCGGCAGCTGAACGCTCGCTCTGGGGGGCGGTCGAGGGGCGGCGGCCCCAGGCCCGCGGGGAAAACCCCCGACGGGGCGTTGTGGGACGCTGCCTAGAATCTTCTCGAGAGGCCGCGAGGGTTCTCGCGGATCAGCGGGTGGGGGGTGGGCGCCGACCTCACACCCGCCTGCAGCCCCCACCACGATGAATTCGAGGAATCTCCCCATGGAACGCCGTTCCTTCATGCGCTCGGCCGGGCTGGCTGGCGTGCTGGCCGCCGGTGCCGCACCGGCAGTGGTGCGGGCGCAGGCGAACATCCGCTGGCGGCTGGCATCGAGTTTTCCGAAGTCCCTGGACACCCTCTTCGGCGGGGCCGAGGTCTTCGCGCGGCGGGTCGGCGACATGTCCGGCGGCCGCTTCCAGATCTCGGTGCATGCCGGCGGCGAGCTGATGCCTGCGCTCGGCGTGGTCGACGGCGTGCAGAGCGCTACCGTCGAGATGGCCCACACGGCGCCCTACTATTTCTTCGGCAAGGACGAGACCTTCGCCATCGGCTGCGCCATCCCCTTCGGTCTCAATTCCCGCCAGATGACCGCCTGGATGCTCGAGGGCAATGGCCTGAAGCTGATGCGCGAGTTCTACGCCCAGTACAACATCATCAACCTGCCCGGCGGCAACACCGGCGCCCAGATGGGGGGCTGGTACCGCAAGGAGGTCAAGTCGGTGGCCGACCTCAAGGGCTTGAAGATGCGCATCGGGGGCTTCGCCGGACGCGTGATCGAGCGGCTGGGTGGCGTGCCGCAGAACCTCCCCGGGGGTGAGATCTACCAGGCACTGGAGAAGGGCACGATCGACGCCGCGGAGTGGGTCGGCCCCTACGACGACCTGAAGCTCGGCTTCCACAAGGTGGCGCCGATCTACCACTACCCCGGCTGGTGGGAGGGCGGCCCGCAGCTGGACTTCTTCATCAATGCCAAGGCCTGGTCGGGCCTGACCTCGGACTACAAATCCATGCTCGAGGCGGCCGCGGCCCACGCGCATGTGGACATGCAAGCCAAGTACGACGCCCGCAACCCGGCGGCGCTCAAGCAGCTGGTGGCCCAGAAGACCCAACTCGTGCCCTTCCCCAAGCCGGTGCTGGACGCGGCCCACAAGGCCTCGATGGAGATCTACGCCGAGCTCAACGGCCGCAACCCGAACTGGAAGAAGGTCTATGCCGACTACGCCCGCTTCCTGCGCGACCAGAACCTGTGGTTCCGCTTCACCGAGGCGCGTTTCGACGGCTACATGCAGTCCCTGAGCCTCTGACGAGGTGCGGCTCAGCGCGGCTCACGGGCCTCGCGCCGCATCGACTCCTGCAGCGCCTTCATCGGATCCTCTGCGGGGGCACCATCGGCGGCCGCGGGTGCGGCTTGCAGCATCAGGTCTCCCGTGTCCAGCAGGGGTTGCGGGTCGAGCCGGCCCGAGACCAGACCGGGGAAGGCGATCACCAGCGCCACCATGACGATCTGTATCGCCACGAAGGGCAGGGCGCCGCGGTAGATCTGCCCGGTGGTCAGGCGGGCGATCCGCTGCCCGGTCACGCGGTCGTCGTAGTCCTCGGCGGGGGCGACGCTGCGCAGGTAGAAGAGCGCAAAGCCGAAGGGCGGGTGCATGAAGGAGGTCTGCATGTTGATCGCCAGCAGCACCCCGAACCAGACCAGGTCGATGCCCAGCTTCTCGGCCACCGGTGCCAGCAGCGGCACGACGATGAAGGACAGCTCGAAGAAGTCGAGGAAGAAGGCCAGCACGAAGACCAGCAGGTTGACCGCGATCAGGAAGCCCAGTGGGCCACCCGGCAGGCCGCTCAGCAGATGCTCGACCCAGACCGGCCCGTCCACGGCTTGGAAGGACAGGCTGAAGACGGTCGAGCCGATCAGGATGAAGACCACGAAGCAAGACAGCTTCATGGTCGATTCCAGCGCCTGCTTCAGCAGCCCCAGGTTCAGGCGGCGGCGTGCCAGCGCCATCGCGATCGCCCCGACCGCGCCCATTGCGCCGCCCTCGGTGGGCGTGGCCACCCCGAGGAAGATGGTGCCCAGCACCAGGAAGATCAGCACCAGCGGGGGCACCAGCACGAAGGTCACCCGCTCGGCCAGGCGCGAGAGCAGGCCCAGGCCAAGGGCCCGGTTCAGCACCGCCAGCACGAAGGCGATGCCGGCGCCGCCGCAGACCGAGATGACGATGAGCTCATCGGTGGGGGCGGTGGAGCGGTGGGCCCAGGCCAGCGCGCCCAGCGCCGCCAGCCCCAGCACCGCTGCAAGAGAGGTGAGCCCCGAGCGGCCGTCGGCCTCCCGCAAGGTGCGCGCCTCGGGCGGCAGCGCAGGCGCCCATTGGGGCCGCCACAGGCTCACCACCAGCACATAGCCCAGGTAGAGGCCCACCAGCATGAAGCCGGGCAGGAAGGCAGCCTTGTAGAGATCGCCGACGCTGCGGCCCAGCTGATCGGCCAGCACGATCAGCACCAGCGAGGGCGGGATGATCTGGGCCAGCGTGCCGGAAGCGGCGATCACGCCGGCCGCCAGCCGCCGGTCATAGCCGTGGCGCAGCATGATGGGCAGCGAGATCAGCCCCATCGAGATCACGCTGGCGGCCACCACGCCGGTGGTCGCGGCCAGCAGCGCGCCAACCAGGATCACCGCGCAGGCCAGGCCGCCGCGCACCGGCCCGAACAGCTGGCCGATGGTGTCGAGCAGGTCCTCGGCCATGCCCGAGCGCTCCAGCACCAGCCCCATCAGGGTGAAGAAGGGGATGGCGAGCAGGGTCTCGTTCTGCATGATCCCGAAGATCCGCAGCGGCAGCGCCTGCATCAGCGAGGCCGGCAGCAGGCCCGCCTCGATGCCGATGGCGCCGAACAGCAAGCCGCAGGCCGCCAGCGAGAACGCCACCGGCAGCCCCACCAGCAGGAAGGCGATCAGCCCGCCGAACATCAGCGGCGCCATCCAGGCGTGCAGCCATTCGGTCACGGGGCGACCTCCCCGGCCCCTGCCTTGGGAGGCGTCTGCAGGGCCCCGACCTGCGCTTCAACCGGCCGACCTTCCGGGCCTTGGGCGCCCGGATCGGGGCCCCGGCCAGACAAGAAGGCCAGGCGCTTGATCAGTTCGGACAGCCCCTGCAACGCCAGCAGCGCAAAGCCCGCGGGCAGCAGCGCATAGGCCGGCCAGCGGATCAGGCCGCCCGCATTGGACGAGACCTCGCCCGAGACCCAGGCCCTGAGCACCAGCGGCAGCGAGAGGTCGATCACCACCGCGGCGAAGGGAAAAAGGAAAAACAGCAGGCCCAGGCACTCGACCCGCGCCTGGGTGCGCCGGCTGAAGCGGCCGAGCAGCACGTCCACCTTCACATGCGCCTGGTGCAGCAGCGTGTAGCCGGCGGCCAGCAGGAAGACCGCGGCGAACAGCACGCCCTGGATCTCGAGCCAGGCATTGGAGCTGCGATCGAAGGCCTTGCGCACCACCGCATTGCCGGCACTGATCAGCACGGCGGCGAGCACCAGCCACATCACCCCGCGGCCGACGCGCTCGTTCAGCGCGTCGATTCCGCGGGCCAATCGCAGCAGGCCGGTCACGCGCGCCTCAGGCCGCAGAGGGGCCAGCCGAGCGGTCTGCCGGACTGCCAGGGTGGGTGCCGGGCAGCAGGATGCCGCGGTCGACCTGGCGGATGTCGGTGTGGCCGCAGAAGCCCATGGTGATGTCGAGCTCGTTGCGGATGATCTCCAACGCCCGGGTGACGCCGGCCTCGCCCATGGCGCCCAGGCCATAGAGGAAGGCCCGGCCGATCATCGTGCCGCGCGCGCCCAGGGCCACGGCCTTGAGGACGTCCTGGCCCGAGCGGATGCCGCTGTCCATCCAGACCTCGATGTCGCGGCCCACCGCGTCGGCGATGGCCGGCAGCGCCTGCACCGCCGAGGGCGCGCCGTCGAGCTGTCGGCCGCCGTGGTTGGAGACCACCAGCGCATCGGCGCCGCTGTCCGCGGCCAGTCGCGCGTCCTCGGCGTCCATGATGCCCTTGAGGATCAGGCGGCCACCCCAGCGCTTCTTGATCCACTCGATGTCCGACCAGCTCAGCCGCGGGTCGAACTGCTCGCGGGTCCAGGTGGACAGCGAGCTCATGTCGCTCACGCCCTTGGCATGGCCGATCAGGTTGCCGAAGCCGCGCCGCTTCGTGCCCAGCATGCCCAGGCACCAGCGCGGCTTGGTGGCCAGGTTGATCAGGTTGGCGAGCGTGGGCTTCGGGGGTGCGGTCAGGCCGTTCTTCAGGTCCTTGTGGCGCTGGCCCAGCACCTGCAGGTCCAGCGTGATCACCAGCGCTGAGCAGCCCGCCGCCTGCGCGCGGCCGATCAGGTTCTCCATGAACTCGCGGTCGCGCATCCAGTAGAGCTGGAACCAGAAGGGCGCTCGGGTGTGCGCCGCGATGTCCTCGATCGAGCAGATGCTCATGGTCGAGAGCGTGAAGGGGATGCCGAACTTCTCAGCCGCGCGCGCGCCCAGGATCTCGCCGTCGGCGTGCTGCATGCCGGTCAGACCGGTGGGCGCGATCGCCACCGGCATGGACACCGCCTGGCCGGCCATGGTGGTGCGCAGCGTGCGCCCCTCCATGTTGACGGCCACGCGCTGGCGCAGCCGGATCTTCTGGAAGTCGCTCTCGTTGGCGCGGTAGGTGCTCTCGGTCCAGGAGCCCGAGTCGGCGTAGTCGTAGAACATCCGCGGCACACGTTTCTCGGCCAGTGCGCGCAGATCCTCGATGCAGGTGATGACGGGCATGGCGTGGTGTGTCCGTTGATGGGGTTGAGAGCCGGATTGTCATCCGTTGACGGGCTGGGCCGGGCGGTGATTTCTGCACCGCCAACGGCCGCCGGCGAGATGGCCCGAGGTGGCCGTGGCAGGGTCCGGGGGAGGGGTTTGTTTCGTCTGCTTTATGCCGTTTACATACTGTTCCCAGAGCGGTTTCATGTCCTGAGGAATATTCCGAGTTCCTTGTCGGAGCGGTCGAGAGTTGTCGGGTTCGGCTCCGAGACATTGCAGGTCGTTGCGCCGATACCGCGCAAGTCCGTCCGCAGCGATGCTCTACCCACTCGCCAGCCCCTTGGGCAATGACCGATCCCCGACAGAAGGAAACCGAATGAACCATCTCGCGACCTCGATTGCCTGCCCCGATCTCGTTCGTTCCAGCACTGCCCGCTGCACCGCTTCCGATGTGCTGCGGTGGTCGGGCTTGCACGCACTGGCCGGCAGCGACACCGACTCGGTGCTGTTCTCCACCCGCCGCGTCCACGCTGATGGTGTGCTGATCCACGAGGGCCAGACCTTCGAGTACCTCTACTGCGTGGGGGCCGGTAGTTTCAAGGGCGTGCAGACCGATGTGGAGGGTTATGAGCAGGTGCTGGGGTTCGCCTTCCACGGCGATGTGCTCGGTCTGGACGGTCTCTACCGCGGCCGTCATGGCAGCGGGGCGGTCGCGCTGGAGGACTCCACCGTGGCGGTCATGCCCTTCCTGGAACTCGTCACCGCGAGCCGCCGGTTGCCCGCGCTGGAGCGGCTGCTGCACCATGCTGCTGGCGTCGAACTGCGCCACCGCAGCGATACGCAGTACCTGATGTCGGCCGCCAGTTCCGAGGTGCGCGTTGCGCGCTTTCTGCTGCACTTCGCGCAGCGCCAGAACGCGCTGGGCCTGTCCGAGAGGCGCCTGCGTCTGCGCATGACCCGCCGCGACATCGCCAGCTGCCTGGGCGTGGCCCATGAGACCGTCGGCCGCGCGCTCACCGCGCTGGCCCAGAGCGGCTGCATCACGGTCTCGCACCGTGACATCGAGATCATCGACGCCCCCGCCCTGCACGAGATGCAGCGCGTGACCCGCGGCGCACCCCGTGGCCGCTCGGCGATCCGTGCCAGCCACGCGATGGTGGCCTGAGCCGCCAACTGCGCCTGCCCGCACCCTGGCCGGTGGCCCCCGCCCGCGAACGCGGCGCGGGCGGTGACGGCATCGGCAGCTGGTGCGGCCTCTGGGGCGCATGATGTCTTCGTGATTCCTGAGATTCCTGAGATTCCTGCGGTCCCCGTGGCCGAAGCGCTGCGCCGCCGCTTCGAGCGCCAGGGTGTGGCGGTGCAGGTCGTGGAGACCCACATCTCCTGGGTGCTGCTGGCCGGCGACTTCGCCTACAAGATCAAGAAGCCGGTGCGGCTGGGTTTCCTCGACTTCAGCAGCCTGGACGCCCGCCGGCACTGCTGCGAGGAGGAATTGCGGCTCAACCGCCGGCTGGCGGCGTTTCTCTACCTCGGGCTGCGACCCGTCCTCGCCACGGCCGACGGCCCGGCTCTCCAGGGCGAGGGTGGGGACGAGGTCAAGGGGCCGGTGATCGATTACGCCATCCAGATGCGCCGCTTGCCGCCGGGCTCGCTGGCCAGCGAGCACCTGGCCGCCGGCCTGCTGGAGGCCCGCCACCTGAGCCGCTTTGCCGAGCGCCTGGCGGCCTTCCAGCGCGACGCGCCGGTCGCCGCACCGGCCTCGGGATTCGGCGCGCCCGCCCGGTTGCAGTCCGACCTGCGCGGGGTGGCCGACGGTCTGGAGGCGCTCCACATCGCGCTGCCGCCCGGGCTGCGGGCCTGGCTGGAGACGCAGTCCCAGCGCCTGGCCGGGCGCTGGCAGCGGCGCCTGGACGAGGGGTGGGTGCGCGAGGGCCATGGCGACCTGCACCTGGACAACCTCATCGTCCTCGGCGAGGACGTGACCGCCTTCGACTGCATCGAGTTCGATCCCGCGCTGCGCTGGATCGATGTGGTCAGCGACGTCGCCTTCCTGGTCATGGACCTGCTGGCCCGGGGGCGCACCGATCTCGCCTTCGGATTCCTCAACGCCTGGCTCGAGTGCAGCGGCGATTACGGTGGCCTGCCCCTGCTGCGGGTCTACCTGGTCCAGCGGGCGCTGGTGCGGGCGCTGGTGGCGGGGCTGCGCGAGCGCGATCGTCTGGTCGGCAGCGGGCCGTCGGTGGCGGGCTATCTGGGCCTCGCGGCGGCCTGGGCCGGGGCCGGGTCGCCGCGGCTGCTGATCACCCACGGTCTGCCGGGCTCGGGCAAGAGCCATGTCTCGCAGCGCCTGCTCGAGGTGGCGGGTGCCGTGCGGGTGCGCTCCGATGTCGAGCGCAAGCGGGGCGCAGGCCTCGCCATGCGCGAGCGCTCTGCGCCCGCCGCCCGTCCCGCGCTGTATGGGTCTGCCGCCACCGAGGCCACCTACGAGCGGCTGGCCTGGGCAGCGTGCGAGGCTCTGGACGGCGGCTTCCCCGTGATCGTCGACGCCGCCTTCCTGCGCCGTGCAGAGCGCGAGCGCTTCCATGCCCTGGCGCTCGAGCGCAGGCTGCCCTTCCACATCCTCGACTGCCAGGCCCCGATGGACCGGCTGCGCGAGCGGGTCCGCCAGCGGGCCGAGCGGGGCGTCGATCCCTCCGAGGCCGACGAGCCGGTGCTTGAACTGCTGGCGCGCACACAGGAGCCGCTCGACGCGGCCGAGCAGGCGCACGCCCTCATGGTGCAGACCGGCGAGCCGCTGGACTCGCCAGCGCTGATGCGGCGCTGGTGGGGGTGCGAGATGCCTTGAGCGATCGCAAGGGGCTGGCGTCAGCATGAGGCGAGAGTCGAGGCCGACCCCGCCTTTTCAAACCGCCCGACCAAGGAGCCGCCATGTACCAGAACATCCTCGTGCCGGTGGACGGCAGCGCGACCGCCAACCTGGGTCTGGACGAGGCGGTGAAGCTCGCCCGCCTGACCAGCGGCCGCATCCGCCTTGTGCACGTGATCGACGAGCTCTCGATGATGGTCGGGCTGGAATGGGGCGCGGCCATGCCGCTCAATGCGCTCCAGCAGCTGCGCGACGGGGGTCAGGCCATCCTCGAGGCGGCCACGTCCCGCGTGCGAAAGCAGGGCGTGGAGGTTGACACCGTGCTGATCGACAACCTCTCCTCGCGGGTGGCCGATCAGGTGCTGCGCCAGGCCGCGGAGTGGCCGGCCGAGCTGATCGTGCTGGGCACGCATGGGCGCCGGGGACTGCCGCGGCTGCTGATGGGCAGCGATGCCGAGCAGATCATCCGCCTCGCCACCATGCCGGTGCTGATGGTGCGGGGCGCGGCGAAATCCTGAGATCCGCGGCGGAGATCCGCGCACCCCGGCGCGCACCACGGGCTTCCCGCTTTCCTGCCCAACCTCAGGGGCCCAAACGCTCCCGGCGGGCCACACCATCGAGCCGCCGCTTCATCGCGCTGAAGGCCTCGCGAGCGGCTTGTCCCGGATCCTCGCCGTGGACCCGGCTGACCGCCAGCTGGTGGCCCGGCCAAGCCAGGTCCACCCGCACCACGAACGGCCATTCCCGCTTCGGGATGGCCAGCTGGGTTTGCGGAGTGCCACGGGGCCGAAGCGGCTTGTTGACCTGCCCGATGAGCACACGGCAGGAGGCCGCGTCCGCCGGCAGCGTGGCCAACGCACCGGCCAGCGCGCCCTCGAGCCGCTGCGATCCCTGCCTCACCATGGACTCGAGTTCGGATGACGCGGCCACGCCGCGGAAATGGATTTCCAGGGGCGCATTCATGGCGGCGAGCCTCCAGCCGGTGGATCTTGAAATCAGCCGATCGACAGCCGCTTGCTGGCCGTGGCCGCCTTCTTCGGGAGCTTGAGCTGCAGCACGCCGTTCTCGTACTTGGCATCGGCCTTGCCCTCATCGACATCGCAAGCCAGCGTGAAGCTGCGGCTGGCGTAGCCGTACTGGCGTTCGCTGCGCAACAGGCGGCCGTCGTCCTTCTCCTCCTTCTCCTTCTTGACCTCGGCGCTGATCGTGACCTGGTCGCCATCGATGCGCACGTCGATGTCTTCCTTGCGCACGCCGGGGATCTCGGCCTTGACGGCGTACTGGTCGTCGGTCTCGCTCAGGTCGATGCGGATCTGCGGTGCGCGCTCGGTCAGGTCGACCGTGCGCCAGGGGCGCAGGAAGTTGCGGAAGGCAACATCCATCGGGTCGAGTTCGAGCAGTTCGTTGAGACGCAGTTCATTCATGGCGGGGCTCCTACGGTGATGGGCGGGGTCGCTCGGTGGTCCGATGACTCGGAAGGATGTTCCGGTGAGCCTCCACCCGCTGCCTTGAGTCCGCTCAAGGGCTGCGCTGCCTGCGCCGTTAGCGTCTCTTCAGACGGACCCCATGGACAAACGCAAAGCCTGGAACCTGGCCTACGGACTCGCCCTTCTCGGCCTGCTCCTGCTGGCGCAGTCCCTGTGGCGGGACGCGGCCCAGACCGAGGCCGTACCCTACAGCGAGATCGAGCGGGCCCTGGCCGATGGCCGCGTGGCCGAGGTGTTGGTCTCGGACCGCCTCATCACCGCCCGCCTCAAGCTGGCCGACGGCCACAAGACCCAGCTCGTGGCGACCCGCGTGGAGCCCGATCTCGCCGCGCGGCTGGATCGCTTCAACGTGCCCTATGCCCGCGTGGTCGAGAGCGGCTTCCTGCGCGACTTGCTGTCCTGGGTGGTGCCGGCGGCGGTGTTCTTCGGGTTGTGGTTCTTCTTGATGCGGCGCTTCAGCGACCGCCAGGGCCTCGGCGGCCTGATGGCCATCGGTCGCAGCCATGCCAAGACCTATGTCGTCAGTGACACCGGCCTCACCTTCGCCGACGTGGCCGGCGTCGACGAGGCCCGACAGGAGCTGGAGGAGGTGGTCGACTTCCTGAAGCACCCGAAGGAATATGGGCGCCTGGGCGCCCACATCCCCAAGGGCGTGCTGCTGGTGGGGCCGCCCGGCACCGGCAAGACGCTGCTGGCCAAGGCGGTGGCCGGCGAGGCCGGGGTGCCGTTCTTCTCGATCTCGGGCAGCGAGTTCGTCGAGATGTTCGTCGGCGTGGGCGCGGCGCGCGTGCGCGATCTCTTCGAGCAGGCCCGCCTCAAGGCGCCGGCCATCATCTTCATCGACGAGCTCGACGCGCTGGGCCGCGCCCGCGGCGCCTTCGGCAGCCTCGGCGGTCACGACGAGAAGGAGCAGACCCTCAACCAGCTGCTCGCCGAGATGGACGGCTTCGACACCTCGGTGGGGCTGATCATCCTGGCCGCGACCAACCGACCCGAGATCCTGGACCCGGCGCTGCTGCGCGCCGGCCGTTTCGACCGCCAGGTGCTGGTGGACCGGCCCGACAAGAAGGGCCGCATCGACATCCTGCGGGTCCATGTGCGCAAGGTCCGGCTCGACCCGGCGCTGGCGCTGCCCGAGGTGGCCGCGCTCACGCCGGGCTTCAGCGGCGCTGACCTCGCCAACCTCGTCAACGAGGCCACGCTGGTGGCCACCCGCCGCAAGGCCGATCAGGTGCAGATGCGCGACTTCACCGCGGCGATCGAACGCATCGTGGCCGGCCTCGAGAAGAAGAGTCGCCTGCTCAACCCCCGCGAGCGCGAGGCGGTGGCCTTCCACGAGATGGGCCATGCGCTGGTGGCGCTGACCCAGCCCGGTGCCGACCCGGTGCACAAGGTGTCCATCATCCCGCGCGGCATCGGCGCGCTGGGCTACACGCTGCAGCGCCCGACCGAGGACCGCTACCTCATGAAGCGCCACGAGCTCGAGCAGAAGATCGCCGTGCTGCTGGGCGGCCGGGCCGCCGAGCAGATCGTGTTCAAGGAGCTGTCCACCGGCGCGGCCGACGACCTGGCCAAGGCCACCGACATCGCGCGCGAGATGGTCACCCGCTACGGCATGGACGAGGCGCTCGGCTGCATCGCCTTCGAGCCGCCGCGCTCGCCCCTGCTCGAGCTGCCGCCCGGCCTGTTGCCGCCGCCGCGCAGCGCGGTGTCGGAGCGCACCCAGCAGCGCATCGACGAGGCCATCCGCGAGATCGTGATGAGCGGCTTCGCACGGGCCACCCGGCTGCTGGAAGGCCACCGCGGGGCGCTGGAGCGGGGCGCCCGGGCCCTGCTGGAGAAGGAGACGCTCGACGAGGCCGAGATCCTGGCGCTGCTGACGGTGCCGCAAGCGCCGGCGACGAACGAGGGGAACGAACGTCACGAGCGTCACGAG
>CAISYQ010000523.1 GCA_903889735.1 uncultured Methylibium sp. | reverse complement strand
TCCGCCGCACAGGTCACCGCACTGGGCGCCCATGTGGGCGCCATGAACCCCGCTGCCATTGCCAGCCTGAATGCCACGCAGGTCGATGGCCTGAGCGCCGTGCAGATGGCGGCGCTGGGCACCAACATCAACAAGCTCGCCCCCGACGTCCTCACCAGCCTGGATGCTGCCCAGATTGACGCTCTGGCCGCGACGCAGGTGATGGCGCTGGGCGCCAACATCAGCAAGCTCGCCCCCGACGTCTTGGCCAGCCTGGACGTCGCCCAGACCCAGGTCTTGAACGACGCGCAGCGCACCGCCCTGAGTGCCGTGCTCCCGAAGCCGAGCGCTGACCAATGGCAGGCCATGAGCGTCACTGACGTCGCGGCCTTGAGCCCCGTTCGGGTGGCGTGCATGACGGCCACCGAGGTGGGCCTACTCTCCGCCTCACAAATGGGCGCCCTGGGCGCGAATGTGGGCGCCATGAACTCAGCCGCTCTCGGCGGTCTGACCGGTCTCCAGATCGATGGCCTCACGCGCGGGCAGGTCAACGCCCTGGGCACCAACATTGCCAAGCTCAATACTTCTGCCATCTACTGCCTGGACGCCTCCCAGGTGGACGGGCTGAGCGCGCGGCAGGTGACCTCGCTGAGCGACAAGATCAGCAACATGAACTCCTCGGCCATGTTCAGCCTGAATGCCGAACAGGTGGGCGGCCTGACTCCCACGATGATCCGATCATTGGGCCACGACATCAACCACCTGTCGCCCGAGGGTCTGGGTGGCCTGAACGCTTCCAAGGTGGGCATGCTCTACCCCGGCCAAATCACCGCCCTGGGCGAGAAGGTGGGGTCGCTCACGCCTGAAGCCCTGACGGGGTTCAATGGGGCGGCCGTGGACGCCCTGACCGCGGTGCAGATCGAGGCCCTGGGCACCAAGATCGGCAGCCTCACTCCCTCCGCCATTGCCAGCATGGACGACACGCAGGCACATGCCCTGACCCCCACGCAGGTCACAGCCCTGGGCAGCAAGATCGCCAACCTCACGCCCACCGCCCTCGCCAGCCTGGACGCCACCCAGGTCGACGGTCTGGAACCAGCCCAGGTCAGCGCCCTGGAGAACAAGATCGCCAACCTCACCGTCGACGCTATCGCCAGCCTGGACGCTCTCCAGGTCAACGGCCTGAGCGCCGCCCAGGTCAGCGTCCTGGGCAACAGCATCGCCAAGCTCGGCGCCGATGGGCTCGCCAGCCTGAGCGTTGCCCAGACCCAGGGCTTGAGCGGCGTGCAGATCACCGAACTCAACAAGGTGCTGCCGCAGCTGAGCGCTGACCAATGGAAAGCGATGAGCGCCACTGACGTCGCCGCTTTGAGCCCCGTTCGCGTGGCCTGCATGACGGCCACCCAGGTGGACCAACTCTCCGCCTCACAGATAGGCGCGCTTGGCGCGAATGTGGGTGCCATGACACCTGCCGCCCTCACCAGCCTGGACGCTGCGCAGGCGGATGGCCTGAGGCCCGCACAGCTCACCGCCCTGGGCGACAAGATCGCCCACCTCACCCCCGCCGCCATCACCATCCTGGATGCCGCGCAGGTGGACGGCCTCAGCGCCACCCAAGTCACCGCCCTGGGCGCCAACATCGCCAAGCTCGATGCCGCCGCCCTCAACAGCCTGGACGCCGCCCAGGTCAAGGATTTGAGCCCATCGCAGATCACCGAACTGAACAAGGTGCTGCCGCAGCGGAGTGACTGGACGGGCGTGAGCCAGTACGACTTGTCGATCTTGCCCCCCGTGCGGGTGGCTTGCCTGACGGCAGCGCAAGTGGATGGCATGGACCGCTTGCAGGTGACCATGGTCATCAATGGCCTCAACCCCGCCACCCTCGCCAGCCTGGACACCACCCAAGTGCGCCTGGACGCCGGCGACACCACCATGCTGGGCGACAGGGTGGTGGCGCTTGCGCCTGAAGTCCTGGCGGGGCTTGATGCCAGGGGGGTCGACGGCCTGAGCGTCGCCCAGGTCAGTGCCCTGGGTACCAACATCGCCAAGCTCAATGCCGCCGCCCTCGACAGCCTGGACGCCACTCAGGTCAAGGGTTTGAGCCCATCGCAGATCACCGAACTGAACAAGGTGCTGCAGCAGCCGACCGACGCCCAATGGCAGGCCATGAGCGCTACCGAGATCGCGGCCTTGAGCCCCGTGCGGGTGGCCTGCATGAGCGCTGGGCAGGTCCTCAACCTGTCTGCCGAGCAGGTGGCCGCCCTGGGTAGCAAGGTGGGTCTCATGGCACCCGCTGCCATCGCCAGCCTGGATGCCGACCGGGTCAGCGGCCTGAGCGCCGCGCAGGTGGATGTCCTGTCTGCGTCCCAGGTTGCCGCGCTGGGCAACCATGTGAACGGCATGACCCCAGCCGCCATCGCCAGCCTGAGCGCCGCGCAGGTCGACGGGATGTCAGACGCTCAAACGAGCTCGCTGGGCGACAAAATCAGCCAGCTCACACCCGATGCCCTGGCCAGTTTCGATGCGTTGCAGTTGAGAGGGCTCACAGGCTCGCAGGTCACCGCCCTGGGCGACAAGATCGCCAGCCTCGCCCCCGCCGTCCTCGCCAACCTGAATGGCGCTGCGGTTGATGCGCTGAGTGCCACGCAGATCGGCCGACTGGGCTCCCACATCGCCGAGTTCAACATCAGGGCGATTTCCAGCCTGGACGCCGCCCAGGTGCAGGCCCTCACGCCCGAACAAATCAGCCTCATGGGCGCCAAGCTGGGCGGTCTGGCCGTCTCGGTCATCGATGACCTCAGTGCCGACCAGTTCAAGGCCATCAGTCCGACGAGCATCGCCGCGCTGACGGACGGGCAGATCGCTGCGCTGACGCCAGCGCAGCTGGGGCTGCTCAGCGGCAGGCAGATGGATGGGCTGTCACCGAGCCTGATTTCATCGCTGGGCAGCCGCATCGGCGAGGTCAGCATCGGGGCAGTGCAGAGCCTGAGCGGCGCGCAGATCGCGATGATGTCACCGCAGCAGATGAAGGACCTGGGCGACAAGACCGCTTACCTGAACCCGATCTCCCTCATGGAGAGTTACTCCGCCGCCACCGTTACCGGCCTGACGGCCGCTGAGATGACGGCGTTGGGAAACTTCATTGGCGCCCTGACGCCCCAGGCCCTGGGGGCGCTCACAGCCACCCAGGTCAACAACCTGACGGTCGAACAAGTCACGGCCTTGGGGGACAGGATCCAATGCCTCAGCGTCTCAGCGCTGGCCAGCCTGAGCGCCGGGCAGGTCGATGGCCTGACCGCCCGCCAGGTCATGGCCCTGGGCGACAAGATCACCGCCCTCAGCACCACCGGTGATGCCAGCCAGATTGAGCGCACCCAGCTTGGGGAAACCACGGAGACGCGGGACACCGGGGCCCTGGCGAGCCTGAACGCGGAACAGATCCGCGGCCTGACGGCAGCCCAAATCACCGCGCTGGGCCAGGACTGGTTGAAACTCAGCGCGGAAGCCCAAGCCGCGAACATCGACCACCGCTATGTAGACAGCCTGACGCCGGCCCAAGTGGGGGCCTTGGCAGTGAATGAACTGAGCAGCTGGTCGCCTGAGCGGGTGTCGAGCCTGGACGCCGCACAAATAGAGGCCTTGAATCCGAAACAGGTGGAAGCCCTCACCGCCACGCAGGTCAACGGCCTGAGTGCCTACCAGGTGCGGGCGCTGGGTGATGACATCCAGCACCTCAGCCAGGTGGCGCTGCGCAGCCTGGACGCCAATCAGGTGGACGGCCTCAGCGCGGCACAGGTCACCGCCCTGGGGGTCAACATCAAGGAGCTGGGCGCTGCCGGTGATACAGCGGCAGGCGTCGATACCACCGCCCTGGCGAGCCTGAGCGCCGCCCAACTCCGGGGACTGACCGCCGCGCAGATCGCGGCCCTGGGCAGCGACTTCACATCGCTCGACCCGGATCTCGTGACCGGCGTCGAAAATCGACTCTACGTCGCCGGCCTCAGCGATTCGCAATTGGCAGGATTCAACAGCGACAACGCCGCCCTGTACGCAGAACTGAGCACCGAGCAGGTGGGCAAGCTGAACCCGGCCGTGGTGGGGGGGTTCATGACGCCCTCGCAGATCACCGCGCTGGGCACGCACATTGCCGGTCTCACGACCGAGGCCGTCGCCACCCTGGATGCCAACCAGGTCAACGGGCTGAAGCCGGCCCAGGTCACCGCCCTGGGCGCCAACATCGCCAGCCTCACCCCCGCCGCCCTCGCCAGCCTGGACGCTGCGCAGGTGGATGGCCTGAGCGCGGCCCAGGTCACCGCCCTGGACGCAAAGATCGGCAACCTCGTGCCGGCCGCCCTGGCCAGCCTGAATGCCAGCCAGACCCAGGGCGTGACAGCCGCCCAGTTCACGGCCCTGCAAAGTACGGGGGGCTTGCGATGGGAAGTCGCGGAATCGATCCAAGACCGCCTCTTTGTGGACGGCCTGACCCCGGCCCAGGTGGCTGAGGCCGGGGCCGAGATCGGCACCTGGTCCTTGTCGCGCATCGGCAGCCTGGACGACGTACAGATCAAGGCGCTGAGCGCGGAGCAGGTCGACAGCCTGTCCGTGGCCCAGGTCCGCGCCCTGGGCGGCGGCATCAGCGCCTTGAGCGCGACCGCCGTCCAGGCACTGGATGCCGAGCAGATCGATGGGTTGGGCGCCACCCAGGCCAGCCTGCTGCTCAATTCACCCGCGGCCAGCGCCCTGTCGGCCACCCAGAAAGACTCGCTGGTCAGCGAGTCGGGCGATGCCAAGGTGAGTTGGAGCACCGCCACCACCACTTCGGGCACGACCACGGTGGGCGGATTCAGCTTCGCGGGTGAAGCAAACGCCTCAGCGAAGGCCAATGCCTTTGCCAACGGCACGGTCGAGATCACCGACAGCTCCATCACGATCTATGGCGAGGCGGGCGCGAAGTTCGAGGCCAAGGTCGATGCCAACGGCTCGATATCCCTTGGCGACATGAGCCTGCTCGGAGCGGCTTCGGCCGAGGCGGTGGCCCAGGTCTTGGTGCAGGCCGGCTTCCACGCCGGCAATGATGGCCTGACGATCACCCAGAAGGCCCTGGCCGAAGCGGCGCTGGAGGCCGAAGCCTCAGCCGCGGTCGCCTACGGCTCGCTGAGCGTGGGGGCCAGTGGCTCGGCCAAGGCGTACGCCGAGGCGGGCGCCGCCGCCTCCATGGGCTTCACGGACACCGGGGTGAGTGGGGAAATCAGCGCCTTCGCAGGGGCAGCCGTCGATTTGGGAGGCTCGGTCTCGGTCAGCATGGGCGCCATGACGGCCTCGCTCGACGCCGCCGTCTCCATCGGCTTGCAGGTGGGCTTCGAGGTATCGGGTGAAGTGGGTTACGAGGACGGCATCCTGACCTTCGCCTTTGCAGGCGACCTGGCGTTGGTGCTGGGCATCTCGTTTGACTTTGAATTCACGGTTGATGTCGATGCGATCGGCGAAGATTTTGAAAATTCAGGGTTTGGAGTGATGGGCAAAGCTTTCTCAAGCCTTACCTGGTCCGACGTTTCCGACATGTTCAGCGACTGGTGACCGCATGCCCACCCGCCTGCCAGCCAACGTCGCTTTCCTTGCCAACCCTAGAACCCCTATTGACCATTTGCGCGCTTGTTCGCCAATGACGCTTGACCCACGAGAGAGGACATTTTCATGAACGAACTCAAGAACCGGGCCTTCGCCCTGCTCAACGCCTGGACCACGGGCGAGGTGAGCGCGCTGGAAGCCTACATTGCTCCGCAATTCGAGGAGATCGACCGCCCCGAGGCCACGGCCGTGGGGCTGGAGGGGCTGCGCCGCAAGCTTGCGCTCTTCCACAAAGCACACTCCGATGTCATGCTGAGCGTGCGCAAGCAGATCGTCGATGGCGACCTGGTGTGCACGCAGTGGCTGATAACGGCCACCGCGCGCACGCCCGATGACCCCAAAGCCACGCAGCCGCAGTTGGTGCATTTTCCCGGCATGTCCTGGACCTACTTTGCCAACGGGAAGATCGTCCAGAACCGCGTCTACCGCGACATCGTGGGCCAGCTGATGCAGCGTGGCTTCCATTGGGCGCCCGCCGGCGCCAAGACCCCCGTCCATCAAGAGGCCCATCAAGAGGCTCATCAGGCGGCCCAATCTGGAGGCCCAGGCATGAGCACCCAAGGCCCACCCGCTGACATCGGCACGACGTCCTCGCCCAAGGCGTTGATCAGGCACCTGGTGGCCGCAGCCTCCAGCGGCACCCCCTACGAGGCCTTCATGCTCACGCACCTGGCCGAGGGCGTGAAAGGCGCGGTGTCGCCGCGCTACCTGCTGAACAAGGCGGAGACCATTCAGCGCTTTGCCGAGCTCTTCGCCATGACCGCTGGCGGCACGGTGGCCCTGGTCGCCGCGGTGGAGGAAGGCCGCTCGGCCTGCGCGCGCGTGGTGCTGACCCAGAAGAAGCACAACCTGAAGTACACGCAAAAACTCAACCCGCTGGCCGAGGTGGTGGTGGACGTTTCCTTGTGGCTGGAAATCAACGACGCGGGCCAGATCGTCCAACTGCACCTCGTTGGCGATATGCTCACCCCCGGTTTGGCCCAGGGCATGAAGATGGTCAAGATGCCCAAGCCTGTGGCTGAAAACGCAGCCGCCTGACGCCTTGGCACCCCTCGCTTCCGCCGGTGCGGTTCACCGACCCATCCCGCAGCAGACCGCCACCCATGAGTGAACAAGCCAAGGCCCCGCCGAAGGAATCGAGCCGGCCGCTGCGCATCGTCAGCCCGTCGTATGTGGCCACGGCCTGGTTCTTTGCGGTGGCGGTGCTGGCGCTGATCGTCGGCTCCTTCCTGATCCGGGTGCCGGTGGTGGTGATCGGCCAGGGCGTGCTGATGTCGGACGCGGAGGTGGTCAACTACGCCATCATGCCGGAGACCGACGGCCGCATGGCGGCCTTCGAGGTGGCCTTGGGCAGCACGGTCCGCAAGGGGCAGGTGGTGGCCCGCGTGACCATCCCGCGGCTGGACAACGAGGTCGTGACCGCCCGGACCCTGGTGCAGGACTTGAAGCTCAAGGCCGAACGCCTGGCGGCCTTCCACAAGGAGAGCCTGGCGGTGTCGCTCGGGTCCCTGGAGCAGCACCGCCTGGAGGCGCGCAGCCGCGAGCTGGCCTTGCGCGAGCGCCTGACCCGCCTGGAGAAAACCCGCGAGGGCAACACCGAGCTGATCACCAAGGGCTACCTGTCGCCGCGCGCGGCCGACCCGGTGGTCACGGAGCGCGAGCAGGTGGAGGACCAGATGGCGGTGAGCAAGCGCCAGCTGCTCGATGCCGAGACCAATTTCTCCGAACTGCAGCAGCGGCAGAGGCGGGAGTCGCTCGACCTGAGCCTGCAGACCAACTCCCAGGAGCGCCAGCTGCAGGCCCTGCTGGACCGCACCGGCGTCGAGACGGTGATCGTCTCGCCCTACGACGGCGTGATCTCCGACCTGCTGGTGGACCTGCAGCAGCCGGTGTCGCGCGAACGGCGCGTGGCCACGGTGACGCCGGCGGGCAGCGTGAGCAATGGCAGCAACCTGATCTCCACGGCGGTGGTCTTCGTGCCCGCCCAGGAGGGCCGCAAGCTCGCCGTGGGCATGCCGGCGCAGATCCTGCCGCTGATCTACGAGGAGCAGGAGTTCGGGCGCATCGAGGGCCGGGTGACCGACATCAGCACGGTAGTGGCCGATGAGGACGTGCTGCAGCGGGTGTTCAAGAACCAGAAGCTGGTGCGCAAGCTGTTCGAGGCCGAGGCCTCGTACAAGGTGACGGTCCAGATCACGCGCGACGGGCGCAATGCCAGCGGCCTGGCCTGGACGTCCTCGCGCGGGCCCGAGCGGCTGATGGAGCCGGGCACGCTGGTCTCGGGCTGGGTGGTCCACAAGCAGCCGCGCATCCTGCACCTGCTGCTGCCGGCGGTGAAGCGCCTGGGCGAGAGCGCCTGGGTCAATGCGCTGGAGCTGTTCGGCGATCCGGTCCGGCCGGCCGCGGGCGCGGCGAAGTGATCGCCGCCTCAGCCGGGCCCTGGCGGGGGCTGGCATCGCGGCTGTTCGGCCGCCGGGTGCCGGAGATCCTGCAGTTCGAGGCCACCGAGTGTGGCACCTGCTGCCTGGGCATGGTGCTGTCCTACTTCGGCCGCTGGGAGCCGCTGGACCGCCTGCGGGGCCTGTGCGGCGCCTCGCGCGACGGCGTCTCGGCCGGTTCGCTGGCGCGCGCCGCCAAGCAGGTGGGGCTCAACGTCAAGGGCTTTGGCGTGTCGGCGGCCGATCTGGGCCAGCTGCCGATGCCGCAGATCATCTTCTGGAACTTCAACCACTTCGTGGTGCTGGAGCGGATCGAGGGCGACACCGCCCATGTGATGGACCCGGCGGTCGGGGCGCGCCGCCTGCGGCTGGCCGACCTGGAAGCCGGCTACTGCGGCGTGACGCTGTGCATGGAGCCCGGCGAGGGCTTCGAGCGCACCGGGCGGCGGCCCTCGGTGGTGAATGAGGTGGTGCGGGCCGCGCGCGGCGCGGGCTCGGCCATCGCCGCGATCACGCTGGTGAGCTTCGGCCTGGCGGTGCTGATGGCGCTGGTGCCGGCGCTGACCTCGGTGTTCATCGACTATGTGCTGATCAAGAAGGGCGTGGACAGCTGGAAGCTGTGGTTCATGCTGGGCATCGGCGCCTTCGGCCTGCTGCTGGGGCCGGCGCTGTGGCTGCAGCGCGCGGGCACCCTCAAGCTGCAGACCTGGCTGGCCCTGAGCCTGGCCACGCGCATCGTCAACAAGATGTTCGTGGTGCCGCTGGACTACTTTGCGCGGCGCTTCGGCGGCGAGATCGGCGGGCGGGTGATGCTCGCCGACCAGGTGGCCGGCGCGGTCTCGGGGGCGATGGTGGGCATGATCGGCTCGCTGATGCAGGTGGTGGTGGTGGGCCTGGCCATGCTCAGCTACAGCCCCTACCTGACCGGGCTGACCTTCGCCCTGCTGGGCTGCCACGCGGCGGTGTCCGCCTGGATCACCCAGCGCACCACCCACCTGAACCGGCGCCTGGCGCTGGAGCGGGGGCGCTACGAGTCGCAGCTGATCAACAGCTTCTCGCTGATCGAGCATGTGCGGGCCTCGGGCTCGTCGGCGTCGATGGCGCAGCGCGTGCTGGAGCGGCACATCGCCGTGGTCAACGCGGAGCAGGGGAATGCGCCGTTCTCGGCGCTGCTGTCCAGCCTGCCAGGGGCCGTCACGGGCATCCTGATGGCGGTGATCACCGGGCTGTCGGCGCTGGAGGTGGTGCGCGGGGAGTTCACGATCGGCGTGTTCGTGGCCTACACGGCGATGGCCTACCTGCTGCTGTCGCCCTTCAACCAGATCGTCTCGGGTTTCTCGCAGATCGGCGCCTCGGGCGGCAGCTTCGACCGGGTCAATGACCTGCTGCAGGTGCCCGCCGAGGAGGTCCCGAAGAATCGCCAGGACCTGCCCGAGCAGGGCGACCTGGACATCCGGGGCGTGCATTTCGACTACGGTGGCAGCCCGGTGCTCAAGGGCGTCTCGCTGGCGATTCCCGAGGGCAGCTTCGTGGGTCTCGTCGGCTCGGTGGGCAGCGGCAAGTCCACCCTGCTGGGCGTGGCGGCGCGGGTGCTGACGCCCAGCGACGGCCAGGTCACGGTGGGCGGCGTGCCGGTGCGCCACATCGAGCCGGCGCGCTTCAGCTCGGTGCTGGCCTTCGTGCCGCAGAAGGACCAGATCTTCGAGGGCACGGTGCTCGAGAACCTGACCGTGTGGGACCCCGAGATCACCGAGGAGATGGCCATCGAAGCCTGCAAGGTCTGCATGATCCACGAGGAGATCATGCGCCGCCCGGGCGGCTACCGCGGCCGGCTCAAGGAGGGCGGCGCCGACCTCAGCGGCGGGCAGAAGCAGCGCCTGGCGCTGGCGCGCGCGGTGGTGCGCAAGCCCCGGATCCTGATCCTGGACGAGGCCACCTCGGCGCTCGATGGCGTCAACGAGGCCGCCATCCTGCAGAACCTGCGCGGCAGCGCCGGCACGCTGATCTTCGCCACGCACCGGATCGCGACCATGCAGCTCGCCGGCCGCATCGTGGCGATGGACGCCGGCCGGATCAAGGAAAGCGGCACGCACGAGGAGCTGATGGCCGCTGGCGGCCTGTACGCACGGCTGGTGGGTGCCTCACGGGGGGCGGTGGTATGAGCGATCACCCGACCGCGCTGCCCAGCGTCGAGGAGACGCTGCAGCAGTTTGATGCGCTGCTCCAGAGCGACGTGCGGCAGTCCACCCGCAAGAACCCGATGGGTGACTGCTACGCCGCCTGCCAGGCCGCCGCCAAGGCCATGGGGCTGACGGGCAACCCGGTGCGCGGTCCGGTGCAGCCCGACGCGCCGGCCCTGGAGACCGCCTTCGCCCTGGGCATGAACGCCCGCGAGGTGCTGCTGAGCGGCGCCTGGTGGGAGGAAGACCACGGCACGCTGATCGCCACGCAGACCGGCACCGGCCAGACGGTGCTGGTGCGTCCCAGCCAGGGCCGGGCGGCCATGGAGTACGCCGAGCAGGGCTACATCACGGGCTTCAAGCCGCTGACGCGCGAGGTGGCGCTGGGCCTGGAGCTCCAGGCAACCGCCCTCTACCCGAGCCTGCCGGACAAGCCGCTGACGTTTCGGGACATCCTCACCCTGGGCCTCAAGCCCTACCGCTTCGAGGTGGCGCTCTACCTGGTCTTCACGGTCGTCATCGCCCTGCTGACCTACGCGGTGCCGGTGGCCAGCGGCCTGGTCATCGACCACGCGGTGCCCCACCGCAACGAGCTCCTGCTGCTGGCGGTGGTGGCGGTGGTGGTGGTGAGCAACCTGGTGATGCTGGCGCTGCGCTACACGTCGGAGATGATCGTGCAGCGCATCGAGGGCGCCGCCGGCACCGACCTGCAGGCGGCCTTCCTGGAGCGGATGTTCCGCCTGCCCATGCGCTTCTTCGGCAGCATGAACAAGGCCGACCTGATGCGGCGCTTCACCTCGCTGGAGGGAGCCCGGCGCTCGAGCCTGCGGATGATGGTGAAGTCGAGCATGGACATTGTCACCCTGCTGATCGGGCTGGTGACGCTGACCCTCTATTTCCCGATGGGTGCGCTGGCGGTGGTGGGCATCAGCGTGCTCAGCCTGGGCCTGGCCTTCGTCCTGGGCCGGCTCAGCCGGGCGGCCTATGCGGAGGGCGAGGCCATGACGGCCAATGTGCTGACCATCGTCTACGAGCTGATCGCCAACATGCTGCCGATCCGGATGTTCGCGGCCGAGCGGCGCGCCTTCCTGCGCTGGCGCGACAACTTCGTGGAGATGCGGCGCCGGCAGGTCCGCAGCACCCGCTACAACGACAGCTACTCGGCGCTGCAACAGTCGCTGAGCCTGCTGACGCTGTGCGCGGTCTTCTCCATCGTGGCCTACACGGCCGTGGATGCCGAGCCCACCTCGATCGGGCAGTACGTGGCCTTCGTGTCGTCGGTGTCCATCGTGACGGGCAGTGTCGCGAGCCTGGGCTCGACGGTCATGGCCTGGTTCGGGCTGATCGTCTCGATCGAGATGTCGAAGCCGGTGCGCAGCGAGTTGCCCGAGTCCACCCTGGGCCGGCGGCGCGTGGCCGAGAGCCGCGGCGAGATCGAGTTGCAGAACGTGGACTTCAAGTACGGCGACGACCAGCCGCCGGTGTTCGCGGACTTCTCGCTGCAGATCAAGGCGGGCGAGTACATCGGCATCGTCGGGCCCTCGGGCTGCGGCAAGTCCACGCTGGTGCGGCTGCTGCTGGGCCTGCAGCCCCCGACCCGGGGCAAGGTCTTCATCGACCGCAACGACCTCTCCAACGTGAACCTGGACGAGGTCCGGCGCAGCTTCGGCGTGGTGCTGCAGGACTACCGCATGTTCGCGGGCTCGATCCTGGAGAACATCACCGCGGGGCGCGACCTGGAGGTCGATGCGGTGCTCAAGACGCTGGAGACCATCGGCATGGGCCCTTTCGTGAAGTCCCTGCCCATGGGCATCCACACCGTCATTGGCGAGAGCAGCAGCCTGTTCTCGGGCGGGCAGACCCAGCTGATGGCGCTGGCCCGCGCCCTGGCGGGCGACCCCAAGCTGCTGATCTTCGACGAGGCCACCAGCGCGCTGGACAACGTGAGCGTCGGCAAGGTCGGCGAGGTGCTGGACGGCCTGGCGATCACCCGCATCGTGTTCACCCACCGGCTGGGCACGCTGCGCCAGTGCGACCGGATCATCGTGATGGACCGCGGCGTCATCGCCCAGGCAGGGACCTACGAACAGCTTGCCCAGGCTGACGGTCCGTTCAGAACCATGTTGCATGGAAAGGCTTAGAACCCAATGCGTTCCTCACTGATCATTTTCGACAACCTGGAAGAGGACGACGTGGCCTGGATCCAGCAGTCCTGCCACAAGATGAAGTTCGCCCAGGGCGAGGTCCTGATCGACAGCGGCAAGGTCAACCGCAGCATCTACCTGCTGCTGGAGGGCAAATGCCAGGTGAGCGCGCCCGACGGCCGCCCCCTGGACACGCTGAACGCCGGCGACATCATGGGCGAGGTCAGCTTCGTCGACCGGCGCCGGACCACGGCCCGGGTCAGCGCGGACACGGATGTGACCGTCGCCCTCCTGGATGAGGATGTGCTGAACGAGAAGATCCAGTCCGACACCGCCTTCGCGGCCCGCTTCTACATGGCCGTGGCCAGCGTCCTGGCCTTCCGCTTGCGGCGCAACCTGCAGGTGGCGATCTCCAAGGACGTGAACGTGCTGCACAGCACGCAGGAATTCGCCGGTGAGATCGACGCGGTGGACCTGGACGCCACGGCCAAGGCGGGTGCCCGGCT
>CAISYQ010000522.1 GCA_903889735.1 uncultured Methylibium sp. | reverse complement strand
TGCAGCCCAGCCCGGGTGCCGGTTCATGCCGCGACGTTTTCATGATGGACATGCATGTCGATGTGCACATCGGAAAATGGACACAAGACACCGCCAGCGTCATCGCGCCCTGCCCCAGTAAGGGGATTACCAGTACCCAGCGACGTTCGGTCAGCCTGCCGAAGAACGCGCCGGGGCTTTTGAAGATCAGCGTCTCAGCTTGGTCTCTGTCGGCCTGACCGGCCTTGCCCGCGCCCGAGCCAGCCCCTTTGAACGTTGGGGGACTGGCCAAGAGCCCAAAGGAAGACCTTCGACCGTGCTCCCCATCCCGGCCCCTCTCAAGGGCCGTTCCTGACGAAGCTGACGGCGCGATCAGGCACTCCAACAGCCGCATGCAGTCGTCAGCGCCTGCGAGCCAATGATCTTTCTGATCAAGTCCTCGGCGGATGTCGCCCCACGATAATTGACCCGTGCCAGGCAGGCGACTTCTCTGAGACCGCCGCGACATGCAGCCAAGTCATTGATGCAAAAAGACAATTCACCACCCACCGCGAAGAACGCCGACCTCTCCGGCCACACGCCCATGATGCAGCAGTACCTGCGCATCAAGGCCGACCATCCGCACACGCTGCTGCTGTACCGGATGGGTGATTTCTACGAGCTCTTCTTCGATGACGCCCGCAAGGCGCACCGACTGCTCGACATCACGCTGACCGCACGCGGGCAGAGCGCCGGGGAGCCGGTGGTGATGGCCGGCGTGCCGGCGCATGCGCTGGAGAGCTACCTCGGCAGGCTGGTGAAATGCGGTGAGTCGGTGGCGATCGCCGAGCAGGTGGGCGATGTCGCCACCGCCAAGGGCCCGGTCGAGCGCAAGGTCACCCGGGTCGTGACCCCCGGCACGGTGACCGACACCGAGCTGCTGGCCGACCGCATCGACACCCTGCTGCTGTCGGTGACGCGCCAGCGCACCGGCTTCGGCCTGGCCTGGCTGGGCCTGTCCAGCGGCACGCTGGGCCTGACGGAATGCGGCGAGCGCGAGCTGCCCGGCTGGCTGGCACGCTTGGACCCGGCCGAGTTGCTGGTGAGCGACCAGGACGACGCGACGTTGGCTGCGGCCCTCAGGAGTGCGCGCGCCGCGCTGACCCGGCGTCCGGCCTGGCAGTTCGACACGGCCCTCGGCCTGCGCAAGCTGTGCACGCAGCTGCGGGTGGCGAGCCTGGCCGGCTTCAATGCCCAGGACCTGGGCGTCGCCCAGGCCGCCGCCGCCGCGTTGCTGAGCTATGCCGAACACACCCAGGGGCAGGCGCTGGCGCATGTGGGCACGCTGTCGGTCGAGCGCGCGGGCGACCTGCTCGAGCTGCCGCCCGCCACCCACCGCAACCTGGAGCTGACGCAGACGCTGCGCGGCGAGGAGGCACCCACGCTGCTCTCGCTGCTCGACACCTGCCGCACCGGCATGGGCAGCCGCGCGCTGCGCCACTGGCTGACGCACCCGCTGCGCGAACGCGCCACCGCCAGCGCCCGCCACGGGGCCATCGCTGCCCTGATCGAGCAGGGCGGCACGGCCCTGCGCGAGGTGCTGCGCGGCGCGAGCGATGTGGAGCGCATCACCGCCCGCATCGCCCTGCGCCAGGTGCGCCCGCGGGAGCTGACCGGACTGCGGGCCACGCTGGCACTGCTGCCGGGCCTGCGCGCCGCGCTGCCCCCCACGAGTCCGCTGCTCCAGGACCTGAGCGAGCACCTTACACCACCGGCCGCCATCGGCGACCTGCTGACCCGCGCCATCGCCGACGAACCGGCCGTGCTGCTGCGCGAAGGCGGGGTCATCGCGCCGGGCTACGACGAGGCGCTCGATGCGCTGCGCGGCATCACCCAGAACTGCGACGCCTTCCTGCTCGACCTGGAGTCGCGCGAACGTGCGCGCAGCGGCATCCCCAACCTGCGGGTGCAGTTCAACAAGGTACACGGCTTCTACATCGAGGTCACGCAGGGACAGGCCGCCAAGGTGCCGGCCGACTACCAGCGCCGCCAGACGCTGAAGAACGCCGAGCGCTTCATCACGCCCGAGCTCAAGACCTTCGAGGATCAGGCGCTGTCGGCGCAGGAGCGCTCGCTGGCGCGCGAGAAGCTGCTGTTCGAGGGCGTGATCGACGCGCTGCAGCCGCAGCTCGCCGACCTCGGCCGGCTGGCCCGCGCACTGGCGGCGCTCGATGCCCTGGCGGCTCTGGCCGAGCGCGCCGCCTCGCTGGGCTGGTGCCGGCCGGAGTTCGTGCCCCAGGCCTGCATCGAGATCGAGCGCGGCCGCCACCCGGTGGTCGAGGCCCGGCTGGCCGAGACCGGCGGCGGCGCCTTCATCGCCAACGACTGCCGGCTCGACGCCGCGCGACGCATG
>CAISYQ010000521.1 GCA_903889735.1 uncultured Methylibium sp. | reverse complement strand
CTTGTAGACGAGGTCGAGCTCGTCGCGGCGCACCGTCGGCTGGTTGGGCGGAATCACCACCGTCTCCAGACCGTAGATCTCCTGGAACTCGTAGGCCTCGGTGTCGGCCGTCCCGGTCATGCCCGACAGCTTGCCGTACATGCGGAAGAAGTTCTGGAAGGTGATCGAGGCCAGGGTCTGGTTCTCGGCCTGGATGTGCACGCCTTCCTTGGCCTCCACCGCCTGGTGCAGACCGTCGCTCCAGCGCCGCCCGGACATCAACCGACCGGTGAACTCGTCAACGATGACCACCTCGCCGTCCTGCACGACGTAATGCTGGTCGCGGTGGTAGAGGTGCCGCGCCCGCAGCGCCGCGTAAAGATGGTGCACCAGGGTGATGTTGGCGGCGTCGTAGAGGCTCGCCCCCTCGGCCAACAGGCCGGCCTGGGCCATGAGCGCCTCGGCATGCTCATGTCCGGCCTCGGTCAGGTAGACCTGGTGGCTCTTCTCGTCGGCGGTGAAGTCGCCGGCCTCGATCACGCCCTCGCCCGTGCGCGGATCGGCCTCGCCAACCTGCTTCTTGAGCTGCGGCACGACCGCATTGATCTTGAGATAGACCTCGGTCTGGTCCTCGGCCTGCCCACTGATGATCAGGGGCGTGCGCGCCTCGTCGATGAGGATGGAGTCGACCTCGTCGACGATCGCGAAGTGGAGCTTGCGCTGCACGCGATCCCCCAACTCGGTGACCATGTTGTCGCGCAGGTAGTCGAACCCGTATTCGTTGTTGGTGCCGTAGGTGACGTCGCAGGCATAGGCGGCCTGCTTGTCGGTGCGGCTCATCTGGGCACCGTTGACGCCCACGCTCAGCCCGAGGAAGGTGTAGAGCCGGCCCATCCATTCGGCGTCGCGCCGGGCCAGGTAGTCGTTGACGGTGACCAGGTGCACACCCTGGCCGGCCAGGGCGTTCAGGTAGACGGGCAGCGTCGCCATCAGGGTCTTGCCCTCGCCCGTGCGCATCTCTGCGATCTTGCCGTCGTGCAGCGCCATCCCGCCGATCAACTGCACGTCGAAGTGACGCATCTTCAGGCTGCGCTTGCTGCCCTCGCGGACCACCGCGAAGGCCTCCGGCAGCAGGGCGTCCAGCGACTCGCTGCGAGCCCGTTCACGCAGGGTTTCGGTCTTGCCCCGCAGCTCTGCATCCGTCAGCCGCTCCAGCTGCGGCTCGAGCGCGTTGATCTGCTCCACCACTCGGCGGTATTGCTTGAGCAGCCGGTCGTTGCGGCTGCCAAAAATCGAGGTGAGAAGCTTGGGCAACATGCGGGAGTGGGTGCTGGTTTCAGGCTGGGGGCGGCGGGCCGCTGGCTGCCCTTTGGATCGCAGATGCGGACACCGGCCATCGTTGCAAGATGCTTGCGAGCGGGGCCGCCACGCGAAACACTCGACTTTAGCATCCGCACCTGGCATGAAGGGCCGAGCGCATTCGCCTTGACCGAGGGTCGGCCACCCCTGCCATCCAAGCTTGAAGAAGGGTGCGGAGGCAGTCTTCTCAACGGCTGACGAAGAGGGTAAACCAAGGGACAAGCCTGGAGCCCCCCCCGGCCCTCTGCATCGAAAGAGGAATGAAGACGCCCCAAAGGCTCACCGCGGAGCCCGGCTGTCTATGATCCTCTCACCACACCATCCGCCATGACGTTTCGCCCTCGACCCCCCTCCGCCGCGACACCGCCTTCGGCGCTCCCCATTGGTGAGGCGCTGGCCCGATCCGCCCCGCTGGCGCGGCTGCGCGAACTGATCAGGGATTCGAATGCGCGCTTTGCCGTGATCGCACCCTTGATGCCGGCAAGCCTGGCGGCCCATGTGCGGCCGGGCCCTGTCTCAGAAGACGGCTGGGCCTTGCTGGCGGCCAACACGGCGGTGGCCGCCAAGCTGAGGCAGTTGGCCCCCCGCTTCGAGGCGGCGCTCAAGGCCCAGGGCTGGCGCGAGGAGGGGATCCGCATCCGGATTCAGCAGAGCTGAACCACGGGGCGATACCCGGGTCCACTGCGCTCAAATAGCCGGGGGCCGAAGGCCGGTGATGGTGCCGGTTGTCCGAATCGAACGGACGACCTTCCGCTTACAAGGCGGGTGCTCTACCAACTGAGCTAAACCGGCGGCCGCAGAAATTGTAGGCGTCGCCTGCGATCGAGGACAGCGAGGATATCTGCGCCGACATCACCTCACGTCCTTGGGGCGTTTGAGCCCCGGCGCGCTACTTGATGCGCTTGAGCGAGGGGCGCCCGCCTGTGCCGCCCTCGGGGGGGCTGGGTGGGGGTGGCTCATCGCCCACCGCGGGGGTGTCGCGTCCCGGTGCGGGTGCGGGCGCCAGCCGCAATCCGCGCGGTGGCTCAGCCAGGGTTGTGGGGCCCACGGCTGCCGACTGGAACGGCATCGGGAAGGCCATGCCTTGACCGTTCTCCCGGGCGTAGATGGCGATCACATGGTCCACCGGGACAACGATCTCGCGCGGGGCACCACCAAACCTGGCCTTGAAGCTGATGACCTCGTTGCCCAGCTGCAGGCCGCTGGTGGCTTCGAAGCTGGCATTGAGCACGATCTCGTCGTTCTTGACGAATTCCACCGGCACCTGCACCGAGGCATCCACATGCACCGCCAGGTAGGGCGTGAAGCCGTTGTCGGTGCACCAATCATGCAAGGCACGGATCAGGTAGGGCCGGGTCGAGGTGCCCTGCCCTTCTGGTGACATCGGGGTGCTCATGGCCCAGGACTCCCGATCTACTTGCGCATCACCTTCTCGGACGGGGTCAGCGCCTCGATGTAGGCCGGTCGCGAGAAGATCCGCTCAGCGTACTTCAACAAGGGCAGCGCATTCTTCGAGAGGTCGATGCCGTAATAGTCGAGGCGCCAGAGCAGCGGCGCGATGGCGACGTCGAGCATCGAGAAATCGTCGCCGAGCATGAACTTGTTCTTCAGGAAGATGGGCGCGAGCTGGGTCAGGCGGTCGCGAATCTGGCTGCGCGCCTTCTCGAGCTGCTTGTCATTCGCCTTGACACCGCTACGGCCCTCAAGGGTGTTGACATGGGCGAACAACTCCTTCTCGAAGTTGAAGAGAAAAAGCCGGACCCGCGCGCGGGCCACGGGATCACCAG